>NZ_JASCOP010000066.1:0-22309 GCF_029959395.1 Stenotrophomonas sp. PS02300 | reverse complement strand
ACGCGGGTGTTCTGGATTTGCGTGCAGCCACGCAGGGCGTGGCTCTACCGGGGGCATTCTGGCCGATGGACGTAGAGCCACGCCCTGCGTGGCTGCAGTGTCCGAAGACTGATCAGTACGTCCCGTCAAACGCAAAGATCGGCTTGCGCTGCTGCCACAGGCCGGCGGTGAAGTCCGGGAACTCCAGGGTCTGGAAGCTGTTGGCGATGGATTGCTCCGACAGCGGGGTGATCGCGCTCCAGGTGATGGCGTCGTAGATGTCGATCGGCATCGGCGCCTTGGCCTTGAGAGCTTCGACGAAGGCGTGGATCACGAACCAGTCCATGCCGCCGTGGCCGGCGCTGGCGGCGGTGTCGGCGTGCTGCTTCCACAGCGGGTGTTCGTACTGGTCCTGGTAGCCCTGGAACGGTTCCCACTTGTGCGGCGGGCTGCGGCCTTCGATGTGGATGGACTGGTTCACATCCATCCACAGCCCCTTGGTGCCCTGCACGCGGAAGCCCATCGAGTACGGGCGCGGCAGCGAGGTGTCGTGCTGCAGCAGGATGGTTTCGCCGTTCTCGCACGCCAGCGTGGTGGTGACGATGTCACCCAGCTTGAAGTTCACCTTGGTGCTGGGGTGGGTGGTGCCGCCGCTTTTGGCCACGGTGTATTCGTGCAGGCCGCGCGCCTTGCTGGCGAACGCATTGATGTGGGTGAAGCGGTTGCCGCGGTTGATGCCGGTGTACATGGCGCACGGGCCGATGCCGTGGCTGGGGTACAGCTCGCCGTTGCGGTCCACCGAATGCTGGGTGCGCCAGCGCGCTTCGGACCATGCATGCGGGCCGAATTCCACGCCGCTGTCGTACGGCTGCGACGGATCGCCGGAGTTGAACTTCACCCCGCGCAGGTCGTGCTGGTAACCGGCCTGCAGGTGCACCAGTTCGCCGAACAGGCCGTTGCGCACCATCTGCAGGGTGGCCATCACGTCGCGGCGGTAGCAGACGTTTTCCAGCAGCATGTACGGGGTGCCGGTGGAGAGCTGGGTCTTGAGCACGTCCCAGTGGTCCTGCAGGGTGATGCCAGCCACCACTTCGCAACCCACGGCAACCTTGGCCTGCATGGCGGCAATCGCCATCGGGGCGTGGTATTCCCACGGCGTGGCGATGATCACGCCGTCCAGGCCGCGCTGTTCAAGCAGGCGCTTCCACGCGTTGCGGTCGCCGTCCTGGCCGTAGGCGGTGGGCGCCTTCTTGCCGGCCTTGGCCACCATGTCCATGCCGCGCTTGAGCATGATCGGTTCGATGTCGCACAGTGCGACCACTTCAACGTCGTCGCGGCGGACCAGCTCCTTGAGCAGCACCTGGCCGCGCATGCCGGTGCCGATCAGGCCCAGGCGCAGCGTGCGCCCGCGCGCCCAGGCCGGAGTTTCCGGCAGCAGGCTGGTGGCGGCCAGGGCCGCACCGGCGGCAATGAATTCCCTACGCTTCATGGAACGTTACTCCCTTTGGAAGCGCGCCGGCCTGGACCGACGCGCTGGAACAATCAGAACTTGTAACCGACCTGCAGACTGTAGCTGCGGCCGAAGATGCTGGCATAGTCACTGGAGTCACCCAGGAAACTGTTCGGGTCGTAGAACGGCAGGCGGTTGAACAGGTTCTTGACCGTGAAGCCCAGGCTCCAGTGGTCATCCGGGCGCCAGCCCACGCTCAGGTTGGCGGTCCACCACGACGGCACGCCATCGCACTGGGCCGGGTTCACCGGCAGCGAGCCGGCGGTGCAGGTGTCCGGATTGTTGTCTTCGGCATCCACGCGGTCCCACGCCCACTTGGTACCGCCCACGTAGTTCACGAAGAAGCTGGTGGTGACCTGCTTGTACGACCAGTCGGCGTTGAACGTGGCCCGCATGCGCGGGTTGCCGTAATAGCCGATGGTGTTGCCGTAGTACCAGCGGTCGGTGTCGTCGATATAGGCTTCCTTGCGGCGCGCGATGGTGGCGGCCACGCCGATGTTCAGCGCGCCCCACTCACCCAGCATGAAGCGGCCGCGCGCGTCGATGTCGAAACCATCCACCAGGGTGCGGCCCTGGTTCTTGTACTGGCCCACCACGGCGGCCACGTTGCCCACGCTGTAGCCGGGCAGCGCGCCCGGGCAGCTCACGCCGCTGGCCGGATCGGCGCACATCTGCGCCAGCGCGGCCTCGTTGGCCCGATCGTTGTCGCTGATCGGGTTGCGGGTCATCGACAGGATGTCCTGTTCCTTGCTGTAGTCCGGCGCGGCGATCTCGTTGCGGCGGTAGATGAACCAGTAGTCGGCCGAGATCGACATCCAGCTGGCCGGTTCGTACACGAAGCCCAGCGTGGAGATCTTGGCCTTTTCCGGCTTCAGGTCCTGGTTGGGCTGGGTCATGCGCGCCACGGTGCGGCTGCAGTCGCTGTTGAGCAGCGTGTTGCCCAGGTCCACGTCGCCCGGGCGGTTGGACTGGCGCAGCAGGTTGGCGATGGCATTGGTCTCATCGCAGCGGATGTCGTCTTCAAAGCCACCGAGCTGGGCGAACACGCCGCCGGTGCCCGCTTCGGCCAGGCTGGGCGCGCGGAAGCCTTCGGAATAGGTGCCGCGCAGCAACAGCTGTGGCAGCACTTGGTACTTCAGGCCGATCTTCGGGGCCAGGTTGGCGCTGAAGTTCGGGTACTTGTCCACGCGCAGCGCGGCATCCAGTTCCAGCTTGTCGGTGAGAGGGGCCACGGCTTCGGCGAACAGCGCGTAGGTGTTGCGCTTGCCATCGAACCACGAGCCGCCCTGCTGGGTGATCAGGCCGTTGGCGGCGTCTTCGTTGCCCGGCGTGTAGAAGGTTTCGCGGGTGGCGTTGAAGCCGAACGCGGCGCGCACGTCGCCAGCCGGCATGCTGAACAGCGGGCCTTCGATCTTGCCATCCAGCGTATGCAGGCGCGTCCAGGACTGGATGTCGAAGGTGGGGTACGCCTCGCGGATCAGCTTGGCGTTGGCTTCGTTGATGACGCCGAACTGGTAGGCCGGGTTGTCGGAGATGATCACCCGCCCGGTGCCCGGGTCGATGGTGTAGGGGCCGAACGCGCGCTCGAAGCCTTCCAGGTTCACGTTGACGGTCTGGTAGGTAACCGAGTGCGAGCCAGCGGTGGCAAAGGCGGTTTCCCAGTTCCAGTCCTCGCCAAGGCTGCCACGCAGGCCGGCCAGCACGCGGTAGCTCTGGTCGGTGTTGCGCTGGCCGAAGTGGCCGTCGCCCACGTCCTGCATCAGGTAGTTCAGGCCCACCACGCCGCCCATCATCGCCTTCAGTTCGGGGCTGGCCAGGTTGTAGACGTTGTTCGGCCCCAGGTAAGGCGTGAGGAACTGGTTGACCGTGTTGCCGGTGTTGCGCGAGTACCAGCTCGAGGGATTGCCGGTCGTGGTGTTGTACGCGGAGGGCGTGCCGCCGTTGGCGGTCAGGTCGATGTCGGTGTAGGTGACTTCGGCGAAGGCTTCGGTGCTGTCGCCGATCAGGAAGTGCGAGCTGATGTAGGCGGTGGCGCGTTCGGTCTTGGCGCCGGCGTCGATCTCGCGGTTCATCCAGGTTTCCCAGATGCAGCGCGTGCCGGCGGCCTCGACCAGCACGTTGTTGCAGCCCGGTGCGGCTTCACGCACCAGCGCATTGGTGGTGGGATCGAACGCGAAGAAGCTGCCCGGGTTGAACTCGCCCGGCTTGCTGCCGGTGCCCAGGCGCAGGCCGGGGATGTAGTTGGGGTTGTTGACGTAGTACTGGGGCGGCCGCTTGTCGTAGAAATCACTGAGCGGAATCGCGTTGCGGCGGTACAGGTTGACCGAGGCGTAGACGTTGTAGCGGTCTTCGTCCAGGTCGCCGAAGCCGGCGGTGATGCTGCCCTGCTGCTCGCCGTAGGAATCGATCCGCGAGGACTTGTCGGCGGTGATGTTGATCTCCGCACCCTGGTAGGAGCGCTTGGTGATCACGTTGATCACACCGGCCACCGCGTCGGTGCCGTATACGGCCGAGGCGCCGTCGGTCAGCACTTCCATGCGTTCGATGGCGGCGGCCGGAATGGCATCGATGTTGACGAACTGGGTCTGGAAGCCGGCCGGCGCACCGTAGTACGAGAGGCGGCGGCCGTTGAGCAGCACCAGCGTGCCCTGCGCGCCGAGGCCGCGCAGGTTGGCCTGCGAAGCGCCATCGGAGCCGGTGAACAGGGAACGGGAATCCTGCTGGCCCGGGCGCGCGGCGGGCAGGTTGTCGAGCACCTGCAGCAGCGTGCGCGCGCCCATGTTCTCGATGTCCTGCTTGCTGATCACCTGCACCGGCGAGGAGGTTTCCACATCGCTGCGGCGGATGTTGGAGCCGGTGACCTGCACGCGCGCCAGTTCGGTGGCGTTGGCTTTTGCCTTGGCATCCACGGCGGTGTCGTCGTCCTGGGCAAACGCCGGACCGCTCACGGCCAGGGCAAGCCCCAGCGCGACGGACAAGGGTGTAGCGGGGATGCGGCGATGGCGATGGCGTTCGTTCAACATCTTTGGCTCCTTGTGCTTCCGCAGCGTGGGGCTGCCTGGGTGGGTTTTTTCGGGCAACAGTCACCCGCACCACGGCCGGCGGGCCGTAGTCGGAAAACGGTGGGGAATTCTTTTTTCGATACGTCTGTGGGTTACGGCGACACGATGGTGGCGGTATCGCCCTCCTGTCCGATCAGTGCGGCGTTGGCCCAGTTGCCACACACCTGTGCCGGCTGCGTGCCTTGTGCGCCCAGCGTGCGCAGGCTCAGGCGCTGCAGGCCGCGGATATCCAGTTCGGGCTTGACCACGCCCGGTGCCTTCACCAGGCCGCTGTCGTAGAGCAGGCGGTCATCGCCCCAGACCTGGAACTGCATGCCGCCGGCGCTGCGGCAGGCATCGTCGATGCCCAGGTCGGCACGCAGCAGGCGCCACTGGCCCTGCAGCTGCAGGTCGATGCGGCTGGCCGGGCCGACGCCCAGCCCGCGGCGGAACAGCAGGCCGTTCATGCGCATGGGTTGGCCGCCCTGGAAGGCAACGTCTGCGCGCACCTGCGCGTTGGCGGCTGCCGGCAAGGTCAGTTCAGACAGGTAACGCTGCTGCGCCGGCCGTTCGGCGACCTGGTGCTCCAGGATCTGGAACGTGGACAGGGTGATCGGGCCCACGTCGCGCGGCTGCAATGCATCCACCGCGCGGGCCACGTTGCCCTGCGCGGCGGTGACCATGGGGTCGCTGCCGGCCGCGCCATCACCTTCGGGGTTCTGCACGCTGAGCACGCGGAAGCGCAGCAGGCGGCCGGCGTGGGCGGGGAAATCGATCTGCTGCAGGTCCTGCTTCAGCGCCAGGCGACCGCGCTTGATCGGCTCGCCCCATTCGCCATTGGTGTCGGCCAGGTAGATTTCGTAGTCGCGGATCTGCCCGCTCTTCCAGTGCTGGTCATTGCGCGGCGCCAGTGCGATGCCGTCGATCAGGCGGCGTTCGCCAAAGCCGATCACCCATTCGTGGGCACCGGTGCGCACGGCCTGGTTGCGCACGGTGCGGAACCAAGTGGCCGGATCGTCATCAAAGGCCTTCTCCAGTTCGTAGCCGCGCTCCTCGGCCGGGCGGTTGACCACCAGCAGGCTGTC
This sequence comes from Stenotrophomonas sp. PS02300, assembly GCF_029959395.1. Classification (NCBI taxonomy): domain Bacteria; kingdom Pseudomonadati; phylum Pseudomonadota; class Gammaproteobacteria; order Lysobacterales; family Lysobacteraceae; genus Stenotrophomonas; species Stenotrophomonas sp. PS02300. Next base: position 16,694 of record NZ_JASCOP010000066.1, on the reverse strand, counting down.
GGCCGGCAACGCGCGGCCCAGCACCGGTGCTGCGGGGAACACATCATCGGCAGCCGCCGGTGCCTGCGCGATATCCAGCTGGAAGGCGAGCGGCTGGCGGATGTCGGTGGGTGCGGTGCGAACGTGCACGGTGCCACGGCGTTCACCGGCATCGAAGTACCAGCCTTCCGGTGCGGCCTGCCATGCTGCGGCGTCAGCAAGCATGGGCAGCGCGCGACCGTCGAGGCTCACCGCCGCCGGCTTCTGCCGGCTGAGGACGCGCAGCGCATAGCGGCGCTGTGCCAGCTGCCCCTGGTACTGACCGCGCACGCCATCGATGTTCACCTGCACCGGGCCACTGCCCTGCGCCGGGGCCTGCAGGGTGACCTGCTGCTGGCTGGATTCGCCCTTCTCGTAGCGGCGCGTGCTGCCGTCGTCTTCGTACAGCGTGTACTGCGAGCTGCCCTGCGGGTAGAGGTCGAAGGTGACCTCATCCAGCGGCTTCTGGCCGTCGTACAGCATCTCCGGGTACATCGGCACGATGGCACCGGCGCGCACGAACAGGGGAATCGTAGCCAGGTCGACCGGGCGGTCCAGCTGGCGGCCTTCGGCACCGGCCTGCAACGCGCGGCCATCCCAGTAATCGATCCAGCGGCCCTGCGGCAGGTGGATGTCGCGGCGCCAGCCACGGCTGGCCGCCTGGCTGCGGTAAACCGGCGCCACGAGCAGGTCACGGCCGAGCAGGAACTGGTACTTGTAGGTTTCGTTCCAGGCGTTGGGGTCCTGCGGGTAATCCCACATCAGTGCGCGCAGGATCGGCGCGCCGGTGGTGGCCGCGTCGTGTGCCAGCCCGTACATGTACGGGGTCATGCGCATTTTCAGCTTGAGGTAGTCGCGGTTGACGCTGCGGTAGGGCTCGTCGAACCACCACGGGTGCTTGCGCGCACTGCCCGACCAGCCGGACATGCCCATCAGCACCGGGGTGAAGCTCTTCCACTGCAGGTCGCGGGTGAAGGTTTCGGCGCTGCCGCCGAAGATCGCATCCACATCGCCACTGGCATAGGCCATGCCCGAAAGGCCGGAGCCGACCAGGGTGGGAATGTGCCAGCGGATGTAATCCCAGCTGCTGCTCTGGTCGCCGGTCCAGGCCACCGCATAGCGCTGGATGCCGGCCCAGCCCATGACCGTCCACAGGAACGGGCGCGAATCGGAGTTGTGCAGGATGCCGTTGAACGCGGACTGGTTGGCGTCCATCGCGAACTGGTAGCCCTTGCCGGTCCAGGCCACGTCCAGCTTCTGCACGCGGCTGCCGGCGGTGCCCACTTCCCAGGCGATCTTGTCCACGCCGTTCTCGGTCCACAGGCCGGTCTTGAAGCCGTAGCCGGCCAGCCCCTTCACCGTTTCCGGCAGGGCCTTGTAACCGCAGCCGTAGCCATCGTTGGGCAGGATCCAACCGCCGGGCATGTCGTGCGCGCGGTACTGCTTTGCGACGCTGTCGACCACGTCCGGGGTGGTGCCGGTGGGGCCATCGCTCCAGCCTTCGGGCACGCTGCCGGGCTTCTTGATGTTGTCGCCGTCGTTGTAGCAATCGGCGTCGCCGTACGAGAACGCCCAGCGCGGCAGCAGTGCGGCGCGCCCGGTCAGTGCGGTGTAGCGGTCCAGCAGCGCGGGCAGGCCGGCACCGACGAAATAGTACGCATCGAAGCGGTCTTCGCGGTGCAGCAGGGTGGCCTGGTCGGCCTGGCGCAGGTCGTAGCTGCCATCGCTCCAGGTGTTGCGCAGCATGCCCCAGCCGCGCGAGCTGAGCAGCATCGGCGCCGGGTTCGGGCGGTCGCCCTCTTCCCAGCCACCGGAATACGACACGTCCAGCTCACGCCCCTTGAAGACGAAGCGCCCGTTCTGCTGGCCACCACCGACGAACTGCTCGTCGGCCTGGCTGCTCAGTACCTGCACGCTCTGGGCGGTATCCAGGTCCAGCGGCTGCAGTTCGCGCCACAGCGGCACTACATTGCCGGCTTCACGCCGGTCCAACGCCAGGCGCAGCGGCTGGCGCTGGATGTGCAGCACCAGCGCGTCGGTGCGGATGCGCACTTCGTTGCCGTCTTCTTCCAGCTGGAACGGCACGGCGGCAAACGCCTGCGGCAGCACGATGGGAGCGGCCTTGTCGCCGGCCGGCGCCAGTGCGCCGCTGCGGCTGGCCTGCACGCGCAGCAGGTCGGGGCGCAGCAGGTCCACGCGTACGGTCATGCCGTTATCGGTGGTCAGGGTCCAGGCGGTGGCCGACGCGGTCGGCTCGGCACGTAGTGCGCTCAGGTTGCCCAACGGCGCCGCCAGCGCCGGCGTTATGGCCAACAGCGACAGAAGAGAGATGGCCAGTACGGTGCGTCGACAACGGGTAACCACTACGCCCCCAAAGCCCGCGTTCGGCGGGTGTCCGAAACCAGTGCGGCCGACTATGGGGCAGGCTATCGAAAGATGTCAAGAAATTGAAAAGAAAAAAGATCAGGAATTCTATCAAAACGAAAGATGATGCAAAGCACCACTTTCCTTCTGGCTGCTGAATGGGCGAAATTTCCCTTTGCAGGACGCGCAGATAGGCGTCACTAATTGCGCAAGAACCGACAGCGAAAGTGAAAACTGTGATCCGGATATCTTATTTTAATCTTTCGATATTTGACATTTCGAAAGAAAACGCTGATCGTGCGGTCGCCCAACAGGAATAGCGAATGGACGTCACTCTGCTCCCCGATATGCCCGCCTGGCAGCGCCTGGGTGGCGCGCACACCGCAGAAGAGATCGCGCAGCAACCGGCCCTCTGGTCGGCGTTGGCCGACGTGCTGGAGGTGGCCCGGGAGCGCATCGATGCGTTCCTGGGGGACGCGCTGCGCCAGCCAGGCCAGCGGGTCATCTTCACCGGCGCCGGCAGTTCGGGCTTCATCGCCGAGATGGTTGCCGACCAGATCAATGCGCAGTGGCCGGCGGACGTCCGCGCCATCCACACCACCACCCTGCTCACCCACCCGGCGCTGTACCTGCAGCGCGACCGCCCGACCCTGCTGGTGTCGTTCGGGCGCAGCGGCTCCAGCCCGGAAAGCGTGGCGGCGGTGGATCTGGTGCGGGCGCAGGTGGACGACGCACGCTTCCTGGACATCACCTGCAATGCCGATGGCGCCCTGGCCCAGCGCGGCCAAGGTCGCAGCGATACGCTGTCGCTGCTGATGCCGCCGGCCAGCTGCGACCGCGCTTTCGCCATGACCAGCAGCCTGAGCTGCATGCTGCTGGCCGCGTTGAGCGTGTTCGACAGCGCGCCGTGGGCCGAGCGGATCGCGCGACTGCGCAGCCTGGCCGAACGCGGTAAGCAGGCCGTAACCAACTGGGACGCCCCGGTCGCAGCGCTCGCGCGCACGGATATCTCGCGGGTGATCTACCTCGGCAGTGGTCCGCTGGAAGCGACCGCGCGCGAAGCGGCGCTGAAGGTGCTGGAACTCACCGCCGGCCGGGTGCTGGCGCTGGCCAACACGCCGCTCGGGTTCCGCCACGGCCCGAAATCCACGCTCAACGGCACTACGCTGGTGGTGGTGCTGCGCAGCGCGCAGCCGCTGGCGCGGCGCTATGAGCAGGACCTGCTGGAAGAGCTGCGCCGCGACGGCATCGCTGCGCGCGTGCTCTCGGTCGGCCCGGGCGGCAGCGACAGTGCCGACGGCGACTTCCTGCTCGATGTACCTGCCCTGCCCGATCCGTGGCTGGCCCCGCTGTGGCTGGTGATGGCGCAGTGCTTCGCGCTGCAGCGCTCGGCCGCGCTTGGCCTGACCCCGGACAACCCGTTCCCGGATGGCACGGTCAACCGCGTGGTGCAGGGCGTGACGATCCATGACCATGGCTGAGCACGGCATGCAGGTCTGGTACGGCATCGACATCGGCGGCACCAAGATCGAACTGGTGGCCTGCGACGCAGCGCTGACCGTGCATTACCGCCAGCGCGTGGCAACGCCGACGAATGACTACGCGGCCTTTGTGTCCGCCGTCGGCCAGCTGGTCGAGGATGCGGATACCGCGCTGGACACGCGTGCCGTTGCCGTAGGCCTGGGCCTGCCCGGCGTGCGCGATCGCGACAGCGGCCGCCAGTTGAGCGCCAACGTGCCCGCGCTGAGTGGCCACACGGTGGGGCATGACCTGGAAGCACGGCTGCAGCGTCCACTGGCGCTGGGTAACGACCTGCAGTGTTTCGCCCTGTCCGAAGCGCACGACGGCGCCGCCGCCGGCTACCCCAGCATGTTCGGGGTGATCCTGGGCACCGGTGCGGGCGGTGGCTACTGCCTGGACGGAAAGCTGGTGGCCGGCAACAACGGCATTGCCGGAGAGTGGGGCCATTGGAGCCTGCCGGCCACGCTGCAGCTGCGCCATGACCTGCCGTTGCTGGACTGCGGCTGCGGCCTGCGCGGTTGCCTGGAGCGTTATGTCTCCGGCAGCGGCCTGGCGATGATCCACGAACGCCATGGCGGCCTGGCCTGCGACGCCAGCGCCGTGGTGGAGCAGGCGCAGGCCGGCGACCCGATCGCGCTGCAGGCGCTGGCCATCCATCGCGACCTGCTCGGCTACAGCTTCGCCAGCCTGATCCTGGCGCTGGACCCGCACGTGATCGTGCTGGGGGGCGGGCTGTCGAAGCTGGAGCAGCTGTACCGCGACCTGCCTGCGGCCATTGCGCCCTACCTGTTCAATGGCGTGCGCGTGCCGCCGATCCTGCCGCCGGCCTTCGGCGATGCCGGCGGTGCACGCGGCGCGGCGCTGCTGGCGCGCCAGCACCATCCCGCGCACTGAGTCATTTCCTTCCGTTCCTCTGCACCTGGAGTGTTGCCATGTCTGCCGTCCAATCGTTGATCGCCGCCCATCGCCAGAGCCAGCCCGTTGGCCTGTACAGCGTGTGCTGCAGCAACGAACAGGTGCTGCTGGCCGCCATGCAGGTCGCGCGCGACCACGGCACCGTGCTGCTGATCGAAGCCACCTCCAACCAGGTCGACCAGTTCGGCGGCTACACCGGCATGACCCCGCCGCAGTACCGCGATTACGTGCTGCAGCTGGCACGCAGCCAGGCGTTCCCGGTGGAGCGGCTGATCCTGGGTGGCGACCATCTCGGCCCGAATGCCTGGCAGAAAGGACCGGCCGAGGTCGCGATGGCCAATGCGCGCACGCTGATTGCCGCCTACGTGGCCGCCGGTTTCCACAAGATCCACCTGGACTGCAGCATGTCCTGCGCCGATGACCCGACCCCGCTGCCGGATGCGGTCGTGGCCGCGCGCTCGGCCGAACTGGCACGCATCGCCGAACGCACCGCTGCCGAGAACGGCCTGCCGCCACCGGTGTATGTGATCGGTACCGAAGTGCCCGTGCCGGGCGGCGAGGCCTCGCTGGAAGGTGGGCTGGGCGTGACCACGCCCACCGCAGCGGCCATAACGCTGGCGATTCATCGCGAGGCGTTTTCCGCACCGGACCTGTTGCCCGCCTGGGAGCGCGTGATCGCCATGGTGGTGCAGCCCGGCGTGGATTTCGACCACAGCAGCGTGCACCACTATGACCCGGCGGCCGCCCGGGAACTGTCCGTGTTCGTGGAAACCCAACCGCGCATCGTGTTCGAAGCGCACTCCACCGATTACCAGACCGAAGCCGGCCTGCATGCGCTGGTGCGCGACCACTTCGCCATTCTCAAGGTGGGACCGGCAGCGACGTATGCGTTCCGCGAGGCGGTGTTCGCGCTGGCAATGATCGAACGCGAGCTGCTGCCGGCCGCCGAAGCGTCAGGGATCATCGAGGTACTGGACCGCTGCATGCTCGACAAGCCGGCCAGCTGGGCCAGCTACTACCAGGGCGACGCACACGAACAGCGCCTGCTGCGCGCCTATTCCCTGAGTGACCGCAGCCGCTACTACTGGGGCGAGGCGGCCGTGCAGGCCGCGCTGGCCACCCTGGTCGACAACCTCACCCGTCAGCCACCGCCGCTGATGCTGCTCAGCCAGTACCTGCCCGAACAGCTGCGCGCTGTGCAGGCCGGTGAGCTGGCGGCCGAACCGCTGGCGCTGATCCGGCACAAGGTGGGGCTGCGCCTGGCCGAGTACGCCCGGGCTTGCGCTCGCAATGTGTTCGGCACCGATAACGAAGCTTTTTCTGCCACGGAGCTTTCGGAACGGTAAGCTTCGGCTTTCCTTCCGAATGGAATCGCCCCATGCGCAATACACGGCAGCGCCGCCAACAGATCCTGCAGTTGCTGGTCGAACACGGCAACGTGCAGGTCAGCGAACTGGTGGAGCGCTTCGGCGTCTCGGCAGTGACCATCCGCGCCGACCTCACCCACATCGAAGCGCAGGGCCTGGCCACGCGCACCCACGGCGGCGCCACCTTGGTGCGCAAGCCGCCGCTGCAGCAGGACATCCATGAAAAGGACACCCTGAACCTGCCGCTGAAGGACAGCATCGGCGCGCATGCCGCGCGGCTGGTGCGGGCCGGCGACAACATCATCATCGATTCGGGTTCCACCACCATGACGCTGGCGCGCCACCTGCGCGAGCACCGCGACGTGACGGTGATGACCAACGGGCTGAACATCGCCTGGGAGCTGGCCAATGCACCGGGCGTGGAACTGCTGCTCACCGGTGGCCTGCTGCGCAAGCAGTCACTGTCGCTGCAAGGCAGCCAGGCCGAAGCCAGCCTCAATACCTACAGCTTCGACACCCTGTTCCTGGGCGTGGACGGGCTGGACCTGCAGTTCGGGCTCACCACCCACCATGAAGCCGAGGCCCGCCTCAACCACCGCATGGTGGAGCGCGCACGCCGCGTGGTGGTGCTCACCGACGCCTCCAAGTTCGGACACGTCAGCCTGCACCGCATCGCCCGCCTGGACCAGGTCCATACCATCATCACCGACGCCAGCATCGATGCGGAGTACCTGGAAGGGCTGCAGAAGCTGGGCATCGAAGTGATCATTGCCGAGTCGCCGCCTTGAACCCGGTTTCCACCCTGCATGGCCGCGTGCTGACCCCGTTCGGGTGGGTGCGCGGCGACATCGCCTTCGACCAGCGCATCGTGTCGATCAACAGCGCCCACGCCGATCCGCGTGGCGATGACGAGGTACCGCTGATCCTGCCCGGCTTCATCGACCTGCATGTGCATGGCGGTGCCGGAGTGGACATCATGCAGGGCGGGGATACCGCACGCACGGTGGCGCGCGCACACGCGCGGCATGGCACCACCGCGCTGCTGGGCACCACCATGACCGCCGAGGCGGATGACATCGTGCGTGCGCTGCAGGGCCTGTCCACCGCGATCGCGCAGCGTGGCACCGGCATGGCGCGCGTGCTGGGCGTTCACCTGGAAGGCCCGTTCATCAGCGCCGAGCGCCTGGGTGCGCAGCCGCCGCTGGTGGTGGAAGCCACGCTGGACGATGTGCGCCACCTGCACGCCATCGCACCGATCAAGGTGCTGACCCTGGCGCCGGAGATCGGCCAGCACCTGGCATTGATCCCCGCGTTGAACGCGCTCGGCATCCGCGTGCAGCTGGGCCACAGCGCCGGCCGTTACGAGCAGGGCGTGGCCGCGCTGGATGCAGGCGCCGCCGGCTTCACCCACCTGTTCAACGGCATGACCGGCGTGGACCACTACCACCCCGGCATCGCCACCGCGGCGCTGGCGCATGCCGAATACGCCGAACTCATTCCCGACCTGCAGCACGTGCACCCTGGCGCGATCCGCGCCGCACTGCGCGCCATTCCGCGCCTGTACTGCGTTACCGACGCCACCGCCGCCACCGGCATGCCCGATGGCGAATACGCGCTCGGCGTGCAGCGCGTGCACAAATGCCTGGGCTGCGTGCGCCTGGAAAGCGGCTCGCTGGCCGGCAGTGCGCTGACCATGGACCAGGCGCTGCGCAACCTGGTTGCGCTGGGTCTGGCGCTGGATGACGCATCCAACCGCGTTTCACGCTACCCCGCCGACTATCTGGGCCTGGATGACCGCGGCCGCCTGCAACCGGGCGCGTGGGCGGATCTGGTGGTGATGGACCATGGCCTGCGCGTGCAGCAGGTGATCGTGGAAGGCGAACGCATCGCGCTTGACTGAGTGATTCCGCGCCGCGTGCGGCGCGTTCCAACGTAGACAGGACCGCACCATGAACGACGCTTCCGCCGTTATGCCCGTGCCCGCTTCCGACAACGCGCCGCGTTGGCCGGTGCGCTATCTCTTGTTCATTGGCGGCATGGGCGGCCTGCTCTACGGCATCGACATCGGCATCATCGCGGGTGCGCTGCCCTACCTGGAAGCCACGGCCACCGCCAGCTGGCATCTCACCACCCAGCAGCTGGGGTTCGTGGTAGCGGCGGTGCTGCTGGGCAGTGTGCTGTCCTCGTTGTTCGCCGGCGCGGTGGCCGACCTGATCGGCCGGCGCGGCACGATGCTGCTGGCCGGGGTGCTGTTCACCGCGAGCATTCCGGTGATGGCGTTGTCCGAAGGCTATGGACCGCTGTTGATGGGGCGCCTGCTGCAGGGCATCAGCGGTGGCCTGATCGGCGTGGTGGTGCCGCTGTACCTGGCCGAGGTGCTGAGTCCCGAACGGCGTGGACGTGGCGCGGCGATGTTCCAGCTGCTGCTTACCATCGGGCTGGTGCTGGCGGCGGTGATCGGGCTGTACCACGCCCACAGCGTGGATGCCGCCGCGGCCGCCGTGCGCCACCTGCCCGGCGAAGAGCAGCAGCGCCTGTTGTTCGCGGTGAAGGACCATGCCTGGCGCACCATCTTCTGGAGCTGCCTGCTGCCCGGGCTGGTGTTCACCGGCGGCGCGCTGCTGATCAGCGAATCGCCTCGTTGGCTGGTGCGGCGCGGCCGCATCGAGAAGGCGCGCATTGCCCTGCAGCGCACGGTCGCGCCGGCGGAGGTGGAAGCCACGCTGGCGCGCATGCAGGCACCCGATGCACCGGCCAGTGACGGCACGCCGGCCAAGCGTGATCCGCTGCTGAGCCGCCGCTATGTGTGGCCGTTCGTACTGGCCTGCCTGGTGCTGGCCTTTACCCAGGCCACTGGCATCAATTCGGTGCTGGCCTATGCAGTGAATATCCTCAACCAGGCCGGACTGCCTGGCGCGGTGGCCAACTGGGCCGATGTCTCCATCAAGCTGCTCAACGCGCTGATGACGGTCGTCGCGCTGGTACTGGTGGACCGCAAGGGCCGCAAGTTCCTGCTGATGCTGGGCACCGGCGGCATCACCATCGCCCTGCTCGGCGCTGCGCTGCTGTTCGTGCGCAGCGAACACGGGCGGCTGGATGTCCAGGCCGCGCTGCAGCAGCAGGTGTACGGGCAATCCCTGTCGCTGCCGATGGATGCCGCGCAGTGGCGACGGCTGGATGGCAACGCCGACGGGCAACCGCTGCAGCTCACGGTGTCCTACGCCTACGGCGGCTTCAGCAACGTGCGTTCGCTGCGCAGCGACAATCCCATCGACGCCACGCTGCAGATCCGCCGCGAAGACGCGGTATCGGCCGACAGCGTGATCGGGGCGTTCTTCCGCCGCATCAACCTCAACCCGTTCCCGGATCCGTCTGCCGCCGTACAGGCGCCGCTGGTGATCGAACGCGCGGTCATCGGCCCGGTGCCCTCGCCTACCCACGGCTGGCTGGTGGCCAGCTGCATCCTGTTGTTCGTGGCGTTCTTCGCGGTCGGGCCGGGCGTCTGCGTGTGGCTGGCGCTGTCGGAGCTGATGCCCACCCGCATCCGCTCCAACGGCATGAGCATCGCGCTGCTGCTCAACCAGTTCGTGTCCACCGTGATCGCCGCGATCTTCCTGCCCACCGTGGGCCACCACGGCTACGCCAGCATGTTCTTCTTCTGGGCCGGCTGCACGCTGCTGTACTTCCTGGTGGCCGCGCTCCTGCTGCCGGAAACCAAGGGCAAGACGCTGGAGGAGATCGAAGCGAAATTTCGCTGAAGACGTACCGGCGGCCGAGCCACCCGACCTCCCAAGGCCGGGTTCGACTACTTCGTCCGACCGGTGATCTCGGTATATATACGCTGCGCGTCGTCGGCACCTTCCAGACCCGAAACCTGCATCGCCTCGCCGAACGTCCCCCGAATGGTGGCGACCGTCATCACCCGGTCTCCTACCGTGAAGGCAACCCGGCGGCCAATCCGCACCTGGGTATCCGCCAGGATGCGTGGCGCCGCGGCCGCGGTCATCTTCAGGTTGAGCACTGGCCGTCCTTCGTAGTCTTCACCCACGGCCACGGAGGCGACATCGGCAGTGGAAATGAAGGGCGGCTCCCGCAGTGCCAGTGTTGCGCCGTCCCGATCCTTGAGGCGGGTGGAGCCGGGGGCGGCCTGCTCATCCACCTCACGCATCAGGAGGCGGACATGCGGAAGCGGCGCGGCACCGACGATCTGATCTGCAGACCCAAGCGCATGGCTTGATGGGGCGCATCCGCCAAGGGCAATGCTTCCAGCCAGCATCATTGCGACAATCAGGGTTCTGCGCATGTGTACTCCCAAAGTGGCCTGCCGGCATTGTCGCCGCTGCCGTCGTTCAACGCACTCAATGACGCACGCTATTTCAAACGCCGCAGCCGGAACGCCACCGCGACCTGCAGCACGCCGTAGATCAGGCTGCCGATGCCGATCCACAGCGTGGTCACCGCCACCCCACCGAGCGGGTTGCCGAACATCATGACGCCCAGCACGATGGCCAGCAGGCCGCTGACGATAAGCAGCCATTCGCCTTCAATCTGCCTGCGTACGCGGATGGCGAACACGATGCGGTACACACCGGCCAGGATCAGCCAGATTGCCAGCAGCAGCACCAGCACCTTGGCGGTCACCAGCGGGTTGATCACTGCCAGCGCGCCAAAGCCGATCGAGGCCAGCGCGTAGACCAGCGCCCAGCCGCGGGGCGCGCCGCTGTTGCCGCTGAATACCGCGAACAGGCTGACCAGGCCTTCCACCAGCGCCATTACGCCAATGGCCCAGGCCAGCCCGGCGGCGGCAGACAGCGGCCGGGCGATGGCGATCAGGCCGAAGCCGATGGCGATCAGGCCATACAGCAGCACCACCCACCAACTGCGGCCCACCAGCGACAACAACGACGTAGTGCGCAGTTCCGGAGCCTGGCTCATGGCGGTGTTCCTGGGAGGAGGGTCAACCGCGATGCTAGGCCCGCTCCGTGTGCAGGCCGTGGCAAGGTGTCACGGCGCCCGGGCGCAGACCCACAGCATGGCCTCCTGCAGGCCGGACCGGCGCAGCGCCCTCACGGCGGCGTCCAGGGTCGCCCCGGTGGTCATCACATCGTCCACGAGGACCAGCCGGGCCGGCGGGGTAGCCCGTACGGCGAAGGCCCCTTTGAGGTTCTGCCGACGTGCGTCCGCGTCCAGCGTGGACTGGGCCAGGGTCGCCCTGCTGCGGCACAGCCCGGTCCACAGCGGCAACCGCAGCTCCCGAGCCAGCGGGCGGGCCAGTTCCCGGGCCTGGTCGTAACCCCGCTCACGCAGCCGGCGGCCATGCAGCGGCATCGGCAGCAGCGGGTGCTGCGCGAAGTCCGGCACGGCGTGCAGCATCAACTGCGAGAGCAGCCGCCCGGCGGCCAGGTCCTGGTGGAACTTGAAGCGCAGCACCAGCCGGTCGATCGGCGGGGCATACAGGAAGGTCGCCGCCGCCCCGGCCTGCCGCGGCGGCCCAGTCAGGCAGGCACCGCACACCGTGGCCGGTTCGTCCGGCGGCAGCGGCAGCGCGCACAACGGGCAGGCATGGTCGTTCCACGGAAGCTCTGCGTAGCAGGCGGCACACAGATCCAGCCCGTCATTTCCCGGATTGGCGCAGACCAAGCAACGCAGGGGAAGGCATTGATGACTGAGCCATAGCAGCGCGGTGCGGATGTCAGCCACGGCCAAGCCAACTGGATGGATCTTGCATGAGGCCAGATTGCTGCACCCGCGCTCCAACATCTGTCAGGAGACAACTGGCGATGCTGTAGTCACTGGGTACGTCGTGGCCTTACGGCGCAGCTCATCTCTTTCTGGTGCGCTGTTGGCGTCCATCGACCGGAGGAAGCACGATGGGGTCTGGCCTGCGAGTAGCGCGTAGCGCATATCGGTCTGGTGTCGGCTCGATGCTCCCGGCGCCGCCATGATCGATTGGATTCCCTTCTGCTTTCGGCTGTCGATGAGTGTCCAAAGTCCTTGGCGACGGCCGCCGCAATTGTCTGGTGGCGAGTTGCGCCCCAACGGTATCGGCAGCGGCAAGACCGTCTATATCTCCGCCCATTCCCAATGCGGATAAGACGCGCAGAACCGTGGCGAGGCTGGTGCCGGGCTCACCGGACTCCAACTTTCCAATCGTGGTGCGATCTACCCCCACCCTTTCGGCCAAGTTCGCTTGGGTCATACCTCGAGCGACTCGAGCCACACGGAGGCGCTGACCCAGCGCTTCAATTTGCCGCGCATGACGCAGGTGAACGGGGGGAATTCTCTTCGCCATGTAGGTTTAAAACATCGTTAGGCCATGTACTGATGAGTTTAAGTGACATCAAGCCTCGTTTTGAGGCCTGAGTGCACACCGCGTACCGTAAACTCAGGAATGTCCGGCATAGTTGACAGCAGATCTCAACCTCACCAGACTGCCGCCCCTTCGTTCTCCAATCTGTCAGGACACTCCCATGGCTTCTGTCATCCGCCACGACTGGCACCCCGAGGAGCTGCTGGCGCTGTTCGAGCTGCCCTTCCCGGAGCTGCTGTACCGGGCGGCGGGCGTGCACCGGGAGCACTTCGATCCCACCGAGGTACAGGTCTCGACCCTGCTGTCGGTCAAGACCGGCGGCTGCCCGGAGGACTGCGCGTACTGCCCGCAGGCGCAGCGCTACGACACCGGGGTGAGCGCACAGAAGCTGATGGCCACCGACGACGTGGTCGCCAAGGCCCGCCAGGCCAAGGCCGCCGGCGCGTCGCGGTTCTGCATGGGCGCGGCGTGGCGCTCGCCCAAGGACCGCGACATCCCCAAGGTGGCGGCGATGATCCGCGAGGTGAAGGCACTGGGGCTGGAAACCTGCGCCACGCTGGGCATGCTCGACGGCGCGCAGGCCGTGGCCCTGCGCGAAGCCGGGCTGGACTACTACAACCACAACCTGGATACCGCGCCGGATTACTACGACTCGATCATCCACACCCGCCAGTACCAGGACCGGCTGGATACGCTGGAACACGTGCGCGAGGCCGGGCTGAAGACCTGCTGCGGCGGCATCGTCGGCATGGGCGAAACCCGCGCGCACCGCGCCGGGCTGCTGCTGGCGTTGGCCAACCTGCCGGCGCACCCCAATTCGGTGCCGATCAACCGGCTGGTGCAGGTGGCCGGCACGCCGCTGCATGGCAGTGCCGAACTGGACCCGTTCGAGTTCGTGCGGATGATCGCCGTGGCGCGCATCGTGATGCCCAGGGCAATGGTGCGGCTGTCGGCCGGGCGCGAGGCAATGAGCGATGAGCTGCAGGCGCTGTGCTTCCTGGCCGGGGCCAACTCGATCTTCTACGGCGAAAAGCTGCTGACCACCGGCAACCCGGACACCGAACGCGACCTGGCCCTGTTCAGCCGGCTGGGCCTGCGCCCGATGGCGGTGCAGGTGGATGCGGCCGGGCATGACCACCCCGGCACCGTGCATGCCGACATCACCTGTGGCGGTGGTTGCGGACAAGCGGCCTGAGCCCTGCCCCGGGCGGTGCAGCGCAGCGCCCGGCAACCGGGTACGCTAGCTGCCCTGCCTGCCCATGACATTGACGACCATGGCCCGTACCGACCTGCACGACCGCATCCAGTCCCAGCGCAAGCTTCGCGACGCGCAGGGCCGTATCCGCGTGCGCCGCACGGTGACCCGGCGCGATGGCGTGCGCCTGGAGGTCAATGGCCAATGGCTTACCGGCTTCTGCAGCAACGATTACCTGGGCCTGTCCCAGCAGTTCGGCGTGGTCAGCGCGTTGCAGGATGCCGCCGCGCGCGAAGGTGCCGGGGCAACTGCCTCGCACCTGATCTGCGGCCACCATGCGCTGCATGAGGCGCTGGAACAGGAAGTGGCCGACTGGTTGGGCTACCCGCGTGCGCTGCTGTTCGGCAGCGGCTTTACCGCCAACCTGGCGGTGCAGCAGGCGCTGCTCAGCGAAGAAGACGATGTGTGCGTGCAGGACCGGCTCAACCACGCCAGCCTGCTCGATGCCACGCGCCTGGCCGGCTGCCGCCTGCGCCGCTACCCGCACCTGGATACCGAAGGCGCGCTGCGCCAGCTCAAGCACGCGCCCGATGGCGCGGCGATGCTGGTCACCGATGGTGTCTTCAGCATGGATGGCGACATCGCCCCGCTGCGTTCGCTGTCCCTGGTGGCGCGCATGCAGGAAGCGCTGCTGTACGTGGACGACGCGCATGGCATTGGCGTGATCGGCGAACACGGCCGCGGCTGCGTGGCCGAAGCCGGGCTGGGCGTGGCCGATGTGCCGCTGCAGCTGGTCACGCTGGGCAAGGCATTGGGTGGCAGCGGCGCGCTGGTGGTGGGCGACGAGGCGATGATCCAGCACCTGGCCGAAACCGCGCGCCCCTACATCTACACCACGGCGGTGCCGCCGGCGCAGACTGCTGCGGCATTGGCCGCCGTGAAGCTGGCACGCCGCGACGACTGGCGCCGCGAAAAGCTGGCCGAACTGGTCGGCGTGTTCCGTGCCGGCGCGCGCCAGCATGGGCTGGAACTGATGCCGTCGGACACGCCGATCCAGCCGCTGCTGTGCGGGGCCGAATCGACGGTGATGGCGTTGTCGGCCTCGCTGGAAGCGGCCGGGTTCCTGGTCAGCGCGATCCGTCCGCCGACCGTGCCCGAAGGCAAGGCGCGCCTGCGCGTGACCCTGTCGGCGCTGCACACGGTGCCGGAAGTGCGCGCGCTTACCGATGCCATCGCCCACGCACGCGACCAGGTGCTGCGCCAGCAGACACTGGATGCGCTGAGCGCGTGATGCACGGCGGTTGGGTGTGAGCATGCATATCGAGGTGGTCGGCCGCGGGCGGGCCCTGGTACTGATCCACGGCTGGGCCCTACACGGCGGCGTGTTCGCACCGCTGGTGGAGCGGCTGTCGGCGCAGTTCGAGCTGCACCTGGTCGACCTGCCCGGGCACGGCAACAGCCGTGACGACGTCACCCCGCTGCGGCTGCCGTTCGTGGTCGGTGCGATTGCCGCCGCGACCCCGCCCGCGGTGTGGTGTGGCTGGTCGCTGGGTGGCCTGTTCGCGCTGCATGCGGCGGCCACGCTGCCCAAGGTGCGCGGGCTGGCGATGATCGCGGCCACGCCGCGCTTCGTGCGTGGCGAGGACTGGCCGCACGCCGTGGAAGCCTCGGTCTTCGAACAGTTCGGCCAGGACCTGGCCCAGGACTATCGCGGCACGCTGGAGCGCTTCCTGGCCCTGGATGCGATGGGCTCCGAACACGCCCGGCAGGAACTGCGCACGCTGCGCGCGGCGCTGGTGGCGCGCGGTGAGCCGGCCCCGCGCGCCCTGCAGGAAGGCCTGCGCCTGCTGGAAAGTACCGACCTGCGCGGTGCCCTGCCCGGCCTGCCCGTGCCCAGCCTGTGGCTGGCCGGGCAGCGCGACCGGCTGGTCTCGGCGCGGGCGATGCAGGCCGCTGCGGCCCTGGCACCGCGTTCCAGCGTGCATGTAGTGGCCCATGGCGGACACGCGCCGTTCCTGGGCCACACCGACGAGGTGACGGCGCAGCTGCAACACTTCGTTGCCTCGCTTTCCTGACCCACCCACGCGCGCATCGCCGATCATGTACGCCTGTCCCCTGTTACGGAGCTGATGCATGGACCTTGGAATCGCCGGCCGCTGGGCCCTCGTCTGCGCCGCCAGCAAAGGCCTGGGGCTGGGCTGCGCACGCGCCCTGGCGCGCGAAGGAGTGAACGTGGTGATCGCTGCCCGGGGTGAGGAAGCCCTGGCCCGCGCCGCTGATGAACTCCGGGCGCTGCCGGGCGCCGGCAAGGTCATTACGGTGGTCGCCGACGTCACCACCGAGGCCGGCCGCGCGGCGGCGCTGGCCGCCTGCCCGCAGGTGGACATCCTGGTCAACAACGCCGGCGGGCCGCCGGCGGGCGACTTCCGCCAGTTCGAGCGCGAGGACTGGATCGCCGCGCTGGACGCGAACATGCTGGCGCCGATCGCGCTGATCCGTGCCACCGTGGACGGCATGATCGAGCGCGGCTTCGGGCGCGTGGTCAACATCACCTCCTCGTCGGTGAAGGCACCCATCGACATCCTGGGCCTGTCCAATGGCGCGCGCTCGGGCCTGACCGGGTTCGTCGCCGGGCTGGCGCGCCGCACCGTGGCCCACAACGTCACCCTCAACAACCTGCTGCCCGGCCAGTTCGACACCGACCGGCTGCGCGGCAACTTCGCCTACATGGCCCAGCAGCAGGGCGTGGATGCTGGCCAGATCGCCGAGCGCAAGCGCACCCATATTCCGGCCGGTCGCTTCGGCACCGCCGATGAATTCGGCGCGGCGTGCGCGTTCCTGTGCAGCGCGCAGTCGGGTTACATCACCGGGCAGAACCTGTTGATTGATGGCGGGGCTTACCCCGGTACGTTCTGAGTTTCCGGCGCACGACCAAACGGTCGTGCGCTACCGCATAGTGAGCCGTACATGACCGCCAGCTTCGATTACCAGCACGTCCCCCGCC
>NZ_JASCOP010000065.1:0-22368 GCF_029959395.1 Stenotrophomonas sp. PS02300 | reverse complement strand
CCCCCGCCGTGGCCCCGCTGGCACCGGCCCCGGCCGGAAGCGCCGCACCGGCCACCACGCCGGCCCCGGCACCGGCCGCTGAGCCGGCCGCGCCGGCGCCGTCGGGCAGTCGCATCGTTCCCGCCCCGGCAACGCAACCGGCGGCGTCCAGCACGCCGCAGAAGGGGGCCGCATGAGCCAGAAGAAAGTCAACCTGAAGGACCTGGACTTCAACAACATCGGCAGTTGGCCGCAGCAGGCGAAGATCGTCTTCTGTGCCCTGCTGTCGCTGCTGATCGTGGTGCTGGCCTGGTTCGTGCTGATCAGCGGCAAGCGTGAAGAGCTCGACTCGCTGGAACGCACCGAAGTCTCGCTGCGCGCCGATTTCGAGAAAGAGCAGGGCCGCGCGGTCAACCTGGAGCCGCTCAAGCAGCAGCTGGCCCAGATGGAGCAGGTGCTGCAGCAGATGCTGCGCCAGCTGCCCAGCAAGACCGAAATGCCGGACCTGATCATCGACATCTCGCAGACCGCGCTGTCCAGCGGCCTGGTCAACGAGCTGTTCCAGCCCGGTGAGGAAGTGCCCAAGGAGTTCTACGCCGAAAAGCCGATCGCCCTGCGCATGGTGGGCAGCTACCACCAGTTCGGTGCGTTCGTCAGCGGCGTGGCGTCGCTGCCGCGCGTGGTCATCCTGACCATGCACGACATCAACCTCAAGCCCAAGGACCCCAAGACCGGCATCACCGCGCGCAGCGGCGCGCTGGAACTGTCGGGCACGGTCAAGACCTACCGTTACCTGGACGACGTGGAAATGGAAGCGCAGGAGAAGGCGGCCGCACAGGCAGCAGGCCCGAAGGGAGGCAAGCCATGAACCTGGCCAGCACCGCACGGGTATGTGGCCTGCTGATGCTGGTCCTGTTGGCGGGCTGCGCACGCAGCATCTCCAGCACGCCCGGTGACGCGCCCAACCTGGAAAAGTGGGTCGCCGACGTGCGCGCCCGCCCGGCACCGCCGCTCGAACCGCTGCCTGTCATGCAGCAGTTCGAGACCTTCGAGTACTCCGCGCAGGGGATGCGTGATCCGTTCACCGACGCCTGGGCCAACCCCCAGGCCGGTGGTTCGGGCCTGCGCCCGGATCCGAACCGCCGCAAGGAGCCGCTGGAAGCCTTCCCGCTGGACTCCCTGGACATGGTCGGTTCGATCGGCAAGGGCAGCGCACTGGTCGCGCTGGTGATGGCCCCGGACAAGGTCACCTATCGGGTGCGTCCGGCCGTCTACATGGGGCAGAGCGACGGCCGCGTGACCGGGGTCTTCGAAGACCGGATCGAACTGATTGAACTGGTGCCGGATGGCGCGGGCGGCTGGCTGGAACGGCCTGCATCGCTTGCGCTTGAAGATCAATGAATGATTATGGGGATAGCACGATGACCTTTTCCAACGCCATGCTGCAGCGTCCCGACCGGCGCCCGAAGCTGATCCACCTGTGCGCGCTGGGAGTCGCGCTCATGGTGGCCAATGGCACCCTGATGGCGGCCACGCCGGCAGCTGCAGCCACGACCCAGGGGGCCGGCGCCGCGCCGGCCGCCGCACCGGCTTCGCTGGCGGTGTCCAAGATCGACTTCAAGCGCGGTGAAGACGGCAGCGGCCGGCTGATCCTGCAGTTCGACGGAAAGGGCGCAAACCCGGACCTGCGCAGCCAGGGCAACAGCGTCGTGATCGACGTCGGCAACGCGACCCTGCCGGAAAACCTGCAGAAGTCGATCAACGTGGTCGACTTCGCCACGCCGGTGCAGCGCATCGATCCCAAGCCGTACGGCGGTGGCACCCAGCTGGTGCTGGACACCAACACGGCCTTCGAGTCGCTGGCCTACCAGACCGGCAACGAGTACGTGGTCGAGATCAGCCCGCGCAAGAGCGCCCCGGCCACCGGTGCGATCAACGCCACCACGGTGACCCAGGCGGCCACCGCGGTCGCGCAGCGTGGCTACAGCGGCAAGCCGGTGACCTTCAACTTCCAGGACGTGCCGGTGCGCACCGTGCTGCAGTTGATCGCCGAGGAGTCCAACCTGAACATCGTGGCCTCCGACACCGTCGAAGGCAACGTCACCCTGCGCCTGGTCAACGTGCCGTGGGACCAGGCACTGGACATCGTGCTGCGGGCCAAGGGCCTGGACAAGCGTCGTGACGGTGGCGTGGTGTGGGTTGCGCCGCAGCCGGAGCTGGCCAAGTTCGAGCAGGAGAAGGAAGACGCCCGCATCGCGATCGAGAACCGCCAGGACCTGGTCACCGACTACGTCCAGATCAACTACCACAACGCCGCGCAGATCTTCAAAGCACTGACCGAAGCCAAGGGCATCGGCGGCGGCAGTGGCGGCGGCGGTGGCGGCAGTGGTTCCGGCAGCAACTCGCAGGAAGACAGCGGCTTCCTGTCCTCGCGTGGCCGCCTGGTGGCCGACGAGCGCACCAACACGCTGATGATCAGCGACATCCCGAAGAAGGTCGCGCGCATGCGCGAGCTGATCAACGTGATCGACCGCCCGGTCGACCAGGTGCTGATCGAAAGCCGCATCGTGATCGCCACCGACACCTTCGCGCGTGAACTGGGTGCCAAGTTCGGCATCACCGGCAGCCGCGACAACGTGTACTTCAGTGGCAACACCGACACCAACCACCGCAACGTCACCAGCGACGCCGAGAACGCGACCGAGTACCAGGAAGCGCTCAATGAGTGGGCTGCCGGCGGCGGTACCGGTCCGATCCCTGTCCGTCCCCCGCGCACCATCAACACCGGTGGCCTGAACTGGAACCTGCCGGTGGCCGCGGCCAGCAACCCGGGTTCGCTGGCACTGTCGATCCTCAACGCCGGCTACCTGCTGGACGTGGAGCTGTCGGCCATGCAGCAGGAATCGCGTGGTGAAGTGATCTCCAACCCGCGCGTGGTCACCACCAACCAGCGCGAAGCGGTGATCAAGCAGGGTAAGGAAATCGGCTACGTCACCATTACCGGCGGTTCTGCCGGCCAGGCGGCCACGCCCAACGTGCAGTTCAAGGAAGTGCTGCTCGAGCTGAAGGTCACCCCGACCATCACCAACGACAACCGCGTGTTCCTGAACATGGCGGTCAAGAAGGATGAAGTCGAAAGCTACATCGTGCTGGAAGGCTACGGCCAGGTTCCCTCGATCAACCGCCGCGAAGTCAACACTGCCGTGCTGGTGGATGACGGCCAGACCGTGGTGATCGGCGGCGTGTACGAGTTCACCGACCGCAACAGCGTCAACAAGGTGCCGTTCCTGGGCGACGTTCCCTTCCTGGGCAACCTGTTCAAGAAGCGCAGCCGCAACAAGGACAAGGCCGAACTGCTGGTCTTCGTCACCCCGAAGGTCCTGCGCGTGGCCAAGACCAACTGAGTCGCTGATCCAGCAGACGGTTGGTAACAAAAGATCCGGTGCCCGCAGGGGCGCCGGATTTTTTTTGGTCCTTCCATCGGGAGCGGTTCAGGGCAGGGCAAGGGCGCCGCGCTATCCTTCCCCATGGCCCAGGCACACTGCTCCGGTTGCACCGCGCAATGCTGCCGGCTTACCGCCGTGCTGGCGCCGTCGGAGTGCGTCCCCTCCGAACTGACCACCGAGATTGCCGATGGCGTGCTGGCCATGGCCAAAAGCGCGGACGGCTGGTGCGTGGCGCTCGACCGGGACACCATGTCCTGCGGCATCTATGCCGAACGGCCGCAGGTCTGCAGGCGCTTTGAAATGGCCGGCCCATACTGCAGCGCCATCTACGACGGCGCGGGGCGGGCGTAGCCGCGTTCAGGCAATCTTGATCCCGCTGCGCGGCCAGCCCTGCCATCATGTGCGCGGAACCTTACGCCTGTTGCGTGGGTCAGATGGACGCCATGAACCTGCCACCCCCCATGCCCGCAATCGACCCCACGCCCTTCGTTGACACCCCCGAACACGACCGCCTGCATGCCGGCTTCCGTGCGCTGCGCGACTCGCTCGCCGCCGAGATCGTCGGCCAGGATGCGCTGGTCGAGCGCCTGCTGACCGCATTGCTGGCCGATGGCCACCTGCTGGTGGAAGGCGCACCCGGGCTGGCCAAGACCACCGCCATCCGCGCATTGGCCGCCCGCCTGGAAGCTGACTTCTCGCGGGTGCAGTTCACCCCCGACCTGTTGCCCGCCGACCTGACCGGCACCGAGATCTGGCGCCCGCAGGAAGGCCGCTTCGAATTCGTGCCCGGCCCGATCTTCCACCCCATCCTGCTGGCCGACGAGATCAACCGGGCCCCGGCCAAGGTGCAGTCGGCGCTGCTGGAGGCCATGGGCGAGCGCCAGGTCACCGTGGGCCGGCATACCTATGCGCTGCCGGCGCTGTTCCTGGTGATGGCCACCCAGAACCCGATCGAGCAGGAGGGCACCTTCCCGTTGCCCGAAGCCCAGCTGGACCGGTTCCTGATGCACGTGCGGATCGGCTATCCCGATTCCAACGCCGAAGCCGAGATCCTGCGCCTGGCCCGCGAGCGCGCGCGGGATGCGCTCGGTACGCCCCCGGCGGCGCCGACCCGCATGCCGCTGGACGATGTGTTCGCAGCCCGCCGCGCGGTGCTGTCGCTGCACATGGCGCCGGCGCTGGAGCGTTACCTGATTGAACTGGTGCTGGCCACCCGCGACCCGGGCCGCTATGACCCCGCGCTGGCAAAGCGCATCGCCTGGGGCGCCAGCCCGCGCGGCTCGATCGCGCTGGAGCGCTGCGCGCGTGCGCGCGCCTGGCTGGCCGGCCGCGACTTCGTGACCCCCGAGGACGTGCGCAGCGTCGCCCCCGACGTGCTGCGCCACCGCGTGCTGCCCAGCTATGAAGCCACCGCCGAAGGCTGGGATGGCGAGCGGCTGGTGGCCGAGCTGCTGGCCCGCATCCCGGTGCCTTGAGATCGGCATGACTGCCCTGGATGACACTGCTGCCGATGCGCTGGCGGGCAACGGCGTGCAGCCGACCCTGGCCGAACTGGTTGCACTGCGGCGCAGCGCGCACCGGCTGGCCCCGGCGCGACGCGGGCGGCTGGCGCATGCCGGCCAGGCGCCGTCGCCGATGCGCGGGCGCGGCATGGAGTACGCAGAATCGCGCGAGTACGTCGCCGGCGATGACGCGCGGCACATCGACTGGCGGGTGACCGCCCGCACCGGGCGCGCGCACACCAAACTGTTCCAGGCCGAACGCGAGCGCCAGACGCTGCTGGTGGCCGACACCGACCCGGTGCTGTATTTCGGTACCCGGGTGCGCTTCAAGTCGGTGCAGGCCGCACGCGTCGGTGCCGTCGCCGCCTGGCTGGCACAACGCCAGGGCGACCGCCTGTCCGCACTGCGCGGCAGTCGCAGCGAAGCGCCGATCCCACCGGCCGGCGGTACCCGGGGCGTGCTCCGCGTGCTGGATGCATTGACCCGCTGGTACGCCGCGCCGCCGCCCGATGACGCCGGCCTCGACCACGCACTGCAGCAGGCCGCGCGCGTGCTGCGCCCCGGTGCGCGCGTGGTGGTGCTGGCCGACCCGACCCGCGCGGCCGCCATCGACATACCGCGCTGGACCGCGCTGGCCATGCATCATGAAGTACAGCTGATGCTGCTGGCCGATCCGCTCGAGCTGGCGCCGCCGGATGGCGTGCTGCCGTTCCTGTCGCAGGGCCGGCAGGTGGTGCTGGACCTGCACGACAGCGCCGTGCGCGAACACTGGCATGCTCGTTTCGTCGAACCGCTGGAAACGCTGCAGCGCAGCCTCGGCGCCCGTCGCATCCAGGTGCACGTGGTCAGTACCGATGATGCCAGCGACTGCTGGCTGGGTCCGCTGCCGTCGGCGGTGGTCGCATGAGCGCGGCCACCTCGCTGCCGCTGCGCGACGTGCACCTGCCGCCCATCCCGTCCTGGTGGCCGTTGCCGCTGGGCTGGTGGCTGGTGCTGGCGGCGCTGGCGCTGGTCGTGCTGCTGGCCTGGGCATGGCGCGCGCATCGCCGGCGCCAGCAGCGCCGCTGGCTGCGGGTGTTCGACACCGCGGTGGATGCTGCGCCGGACGGCACTGCCCAGGTCGCCGCGATGGCCGAGCTGCTGCGCCGCGCCGCGCGCCGCCGCCACGCGGGTGCGGAACTGCTGCAGGGCCAGGCCTGGCTGGAATTCCTCGATGTCCCCGGCAGCCGTGCCTTCTCAGACGGCGAAGGGCGCCTGCTGCTGGACGGGGGCTACCGTCGCAGCCTTGACGCTGCCGACGTGCAGCGCGTGCGCGACCTCGCCCGCGCACGCTTCCTCGATCTCATCAGCAGGCGCGGCCGATGATTCCGGGCCTGTCCTCCGTGCTGCCGTGGCTGGATGCGCTGGCGTGGCCGTGGGCGCTGCTGGCATTGCCGCTGCCGTTGCTGATGCGCTGGTGGCCGCGCCGCAACGCAGCCGCTCCCGCGCTGCGCGTGCCCTATGCCGCCGGTGCGCTGGCCGAACTTGGCCAGGCCAGTGGTGCGGCCGGGCGGCGGATCGGCCGGCTGCTGCTGTGGCTGGCCTGGGCCTGCCTGTGCGTGGCCATGGCCCGGCCGCAGCAGCTCGGCGACCCGGTTACCCCGCCGCAGCAGGGCCGGCAGATGATGCTCGCGGTGGACGTCTCCGGCAGCATGAGCGAACCGGACATGATGCTGGGCAACCAGGTCGTACAGCGTCTTTCCGCGGCAAAGGCAGTGCTGGCCGATTTCCTCGACCGCCGTGCCGGCGACCGGGTGGGGCTGCTCATCTTCGGCGAACGTGCCTACACCTTGACCCCGATCACCGCCGACCTCACCACGGTGCGCAACCAGCTCACCGACAGCGAAGTTGGCCTGGCTGGCCGCGACACCGCCATCGGCGATGCCATCGCGCTGGCGGTCAAGCGCCTGCGCGAACAGCCCGAGGGCCAGCGCGTGCTGATCCTGCTGACCGACGGCGTCAGCAACGCCGGCGTGCTGCAGCCGTTGCGCGCGGCCGAACTGGCCAAGGCCGAAGGCGTGCGCGTGTATCCGGTGGCGTTCGGCGGCGACGGCGGCATGAGCCTGTTCGGCGTGCAGATCGCTGCTGGCGACGACCCGGTGGACGAAGCCACGCTGCGCCGCATTGCCGACCTCACCGGCGGCCGCGCGTTCCGCGCGCGCAACACCGACGAACTGGCCGGCATCTATGCCGAACTGGACCGGCTGGAGCCGATCACCGCCGCAGGCGCGGCGGTACGTCCTTATATCGAACGCTATGCATGGCCGCTGGCGCTGGCCATGCTGCTGGGTGGGCTGGGCTGGCTGCTGCCGAGGCGCTGGGCATGACGACCCTCATCAACCACGTGCATCTCGCGCGCCCGGCGCTGCTCTGGGCGCTGGCCGCGCTGCCGCTGATCGCACTGCTCTGGATCTGGCGTCGCCGTCGCGGCAGCGTCTGGCGCCAGAACGTGGATGCGCACCTGCTGCCGCACCTGCTGGTGGCCGGCGGGCGCCGCGCCTGGAGCGGCCTGGCGCTGCTGCTGCTGGGCTGGACACTGGCCGTGGTGGCCCTGGCCGGCCCGGGCTGGCGACAACTGCCGCAGCCGCTGTGGCAGGCACCGGCGCCGCTGGTGGTGGCGCTGGATCTGTCCTCGCGCACCACCGCCACCGACCTGCCGCCGTCGCGCCTGCTGCAGGCGCGGGCCAAGCTGGCCACGCTGCTGCGCGAGCGCAGCGGCGGTGAAGTGGCATTGCTGGCCTACGCCGACGATGCGTTCACCGTTGCACCGTTGACCGGCGATGCCGCCAACGTGGCGCTGTACCTGGATGCGCTGGCCCCGGACGTGATGCCACGCGACGGCCAACGCGCCGACCGTGCGATTGAAGCGGCGGTGCTGTTGCTGCAGCAGTCCGGCGCCAAGGGCGGCGACATCCTGCTGCTGACCGACCGCGCCGATGACGCCGCACGTGCTGCGGCTGCAGCCGCCAAGGCGCAGAACATCCACGTCTCGGTGCTCGGGCTGGGTACCGCAGCCGGTGCGGCGTACCGCAGCGGTGATGGCCAGATCGCGCGCGCCCAACTGGAGCCGGACACGCTGCGTGCGGTGGCCGATGCCGGCGGTGGTCGTTATGCGGCGGTGGCCGACGATGAAGGTGATCTCAAGTCACTGGGCGTATTGACCCCGCGCGCCAGCACCGGCGGCCAGGAAAGCCGCGAAGGCGAAGGCCTGGCGTGGCGCGATGAAGGCTTCTGGCTGCTGCCGCCGTTGATGCTGCTGTCGCTGTGGGCCTTCCGTCGCCGTGGCGTGGCGGCCGTGGCCCTGGTCTGCGTGATGCTGCCGCTGGCCATGCCCGCCCCGGCACATGCCGCCGAACGCAACTGGTGGCAGCGCGCGGACCAGCGCGACCAGCAGCGCGTGGCCGACGGGGTGGATGCCTACCGGCGAGGCGATTTCCAGGCGGCGCAACAGCAGTTCGAAGGCGTGAACGACGCCGAGGCCCGCTACAACCTCGGCAATGCGCTGGCCCGGCAGGGCCAGTACGACGCCGCGATTGCCGCCTACGACCAGGCGCTGGCCCTGCGTCCGGGCATGCCCGATGCCGTGGCCAACCGTGCCGCCGTGGATGCCGCGCGCAAGCGCAAGCCGCCACCGGGGGGCGGGCAGCAACCGCAGCAACAACAACAGAAGCAGTCGCAGCAGTCCCAGCAACAACAGCAACAACAGAAGCAGGACCCTTCTGAAAAGGGCGAGCAGGGCCAGCCCAAGCCGGGGCAGGGCACGCCACCGCAGGACCCGGAGGCGGGCAAGCCCGATCCGGCCGAACAGGCGCGGGCCGATGCGGCGCAGCGCGAACGCATGCGCCAGGCGCTGGAGAAACAACAGGCCGACGCGGGCAAGACCCCGGCGCAGCGCCGCGAGTCAAACGAAACGCCGCAGCAGCGCGAGCAGCGCCAGGCGGTTGAAGCGTGGATGCGGCGGGTGCCCGATGAACCGGGCAACCTGCTGCGGCAGAAATTCCAACTGGAAAGCGAACGCAGGAAACGGGACGGACAATGAGCGCAGCACCCTCCACGCGACGTTGGTGGCGCGCCTGCGGCTGGCTGCTGCTGGGCGTGAGCAGTCTGGCCCAGGCCCAGCCCCGCGCGTGGCTGGACCGCGATGCGATCAGCGACACCGACACGGTCACGCTCAACATCGAGACCGATGCCGGCGCGCCGGATTACGCGCCGCTGCAGGCTGATTTCGAGCTCAGCGGCCAGACCAGCAGCCGCCAGGTGCAGTGGAGCCAGGGCGCGATGCAGTCGCGTTCGTTGTACGGCGTGGCGCTCAGTCCCCGGCGCAGTGGCGTGCTGACCATTCCCGCCCTGCAGGTGGGCGCGGCGCGGACCACGCCGTTGCGTTTGACCGTGTCCGCCAGTGCCGCCGCGACGCCCGCCGTGCCCGGCAACGCCACCGCCTTCGTGGAAATGGAGGTCGATGACGCCAGCCCCTACGTGCAGCAGAGCGTGGGCGTGGTGGTGCGCCTCTACTACGCCTCCCAGCTGCTCTCGGGCGAACTGGGCGTGGATGCGCCGGAAGGCGCCTCGATGCAGCGTGTCGGCGAGGATCGCAGCCTGGTCCGCGAGATCAACGGGCGGCGCTACAACCTGGTCGAGCGCCGCTACCTGCTGATTCCCGAACGCAGCGGGCCGCTGCTGCTGCCCGGCGCGCGCTTCAACGGCCGCAGCGCAGGCGGCTTCTTCGATGACCTGTTCGGTGGCGATGGCCGGCTGCGCGCCAACGCGCCCGATCGCACCCTGCAGGTGCAGGCACAACCCGACGCCGCACCGCAGCCATGGCTGCCGCTGCACGACCTGCGCCTGCGCTACACCGCCGCGCCCACCCGCGCCCGCGCCGGCGAGGCGGTCACGGTGGTGGTGGAGGCGGTGGCCGACGGCGCCACCCGCGCGCAGTTCCCCGAACTGCCGCCGCTGGATGCCGGCCCGGGCGCGCAGGTGTTCGCCGAGCCGCCGCAGTACGACGAAACCTTCAACGGCAGCACCCCGCGCCTGACCCTCACCCGTCGCTATTCGGTGGTGCCGCGCCAGCCCGGCACCCTGGTGATTCCTGGCCCGCGCATGGCCTGGTGGGATGTGCGTGGCCGCCAGGCGCGCACCGCCACGCTGCCCGACCTCAGCCTGGCCGTGGCCGCCGGCGCCCCGGGCACGGTGCCCCCGCCGACCGCGCTGGATACCACCTCGCCGTTGCCCGGGACCACCGCCACGCCGTCCGACGCCGTCACCGTGGCGGCCGCGGCCAGCCGCCCCTGGGGCTGGATCGCGGCAGCGGCCGGCTTTGCGGTCCTGTGGCTGCTGACCCTGGCGTGGGCCTGGCGCCGTCGTCGGCACGCTGCCGCGCCCAGCACGTCCCGCGCCGTGGGGTCCGTCGCCCCGTCGCAGGTGCCGTCGCGCGGTGAGCTGCGCCGCGCCCTGGACCACGAGGGGCTGGACGAGATCGTCGCGCTGCTGGGCAGGATGGGCGGCGTGCATGGCCTGGATGCCGTGCTGGCGCGCCTGGCCGACCCGGCCCAACGCCAGGCCCTGCGCGACCTGCAGGCCGCGCGCTGGAGCCGCGACGGCGGCGATGCGACCCAGGCGCGACAGGCGCTGCGCCGCGCCTTCCATGACGGACCGCACTGGCAGCCGCTGCAGACCGCGGAAAATACTGGCCTGGCGCCGCTCTATCCTTCGGGACGCTGAGTGGCCGCCGGGCCGGGTGGGCCGGCTTTGCTAAGCTCTTTCTCTAATTTTCAAGGAACACCGCTCCATGACTGAGGCCGCAACGACCCGGCAGAAGCTGCCATTGCATTGGAAAATGGGCATTGGCTTCGGGCTTGGCCTGGTGCTGGGGCTGATCGTGCACGCCGTCGGGCCGGGCATTCCCTGGCTGCCCGATGCCGCCCGTGGGGTGATGACCTACCTGACCACGCCGCTGTCGGGCCTGTTCCTCAACCTGATCTTCATGCTGATCGTGCCGCTGATCTTCTCGGCGCTGGTGATGGGCGTGTCGGAGATGGGCGACATCCGTTCGCTCGGCCGGATCGGCTGGAAGACCCTGGCCTACACCGTGCTGCTGTCGGGCATCGCGGTCGGCCTGGGCCTGGTGCTGGTCAACGTGCTCAAGCCGGGCGTGGGCGTGGACCCGGCCATGGCCCAGCAGCTGCTGCACGAAAACGTCGAGCGCAGCCGCGAGATCGTCGCCAACATCGGCGAGCAGCCCAAGGGCATGGACATGCTGCTGTCGATCGTGCCCAGCAACGTGCTGGCCGCCGCATCGAGCAATGGCGCGATCCTGTCGCTGATGTTCTTCGCGCTGATGTTCGGCATCGGCATGGTGCTGTCGCCGGATGAGAAGACCGCGCCGCTGCGCAAGGTCATCGAAGGCGTGTTCGAAGTCTCGATGACCCTGATCAACCTGGTCATCCGCCTGGCGCCGTACGCGGTGGCCTGCTTCATGTTCAACCTGGCGGCGATCTTCGGCTTCGACCTGCTGATCCGCCTGGGCGCCTACGTGGGCGTGGTGGTGCTGGCGCTGGCGCTGCACATGGTGGTGACCTACGGCGCGGCGGTATGGCTGTCGGGGCGTTCGCCGCTGGCGTTCTTCCGCGATACCCAGGAAGCCACGGTGATGGCCTTCTCCACCGCCTCCAGCAACGCCACCCTGCCGACCGCGCTGCGCGTGGCCGACCAGATGGGCCTGCCGCAGAAGGTCTCGCGCTTCGTGCTGACCGTGGGCGCCACAGCCAACCAGAACGGTACCGCGCTGTTCGAGGGCGTGACGGTGATCTTCCTGGCCCAGTTCTTCGGCGTGGACCTGAGCATCACCCAGCAGCTGATGGTGATGGTGGTCTGCATCCTGGGCGGCATCGGCACCGCCGGCGTGCCGTCCGGCTCGCTGCCCGTGGTGGCGATGATCTGCGCCATGGTCGGCGTGGACCCGATGGGCATCGGCCTGATCCTGGGCGTGAACCACTTCCTGGACATGTGCCGCACCGCGCTCAATGTCACCGGCGACCTGGCCCTGACCACCCTGGTGGCCAAGGGCGAGACCGAGGAAAGCCCGGTCCCGGGCCCGGTCGTGCCCCGCAGCTGACCGCGCCTGCCGCCTGAGCCTCATTGAAAGCGCCCCGCCCAGCGGGGCGTTTTCATTGGTGTACCGGAGCCGTCTTCACACGCCCGGGCGGCCTGACCCGGCCGGCTGACTATGGGACAATGGGTAGCCCGCATTAAGCGGGAGCCTCCCGACCCGACAGACTCATGACGCAGCCCACCCGCCGCCAGTTGGCCAACGCCATCCGCTTCCTTGCCGCTGATGCGGTCGAAACCGCCAAGTCCGGGCATCCCGGCATGCCGATGGGCATGGCAGATATCGCCGAAGTCCTCTGGAACGACTATCTCCGTCACAACCCGAACAACCCCAAGTGGTTCAACCGCGACCGCTTCGTGCTGTCCAACGGCCACGGCTCGATGCTGCAGTACGCGCTGCTGCACCTGAGCGGCTACGACCTGCCGATCGAACAGCTCAAGCAGTTCCGCCAGCTGGGCAGCAAGACCGCCGGCCACCCGGAACACCATGAAACCCCCGGCGTGGAAACCACCACCGGTCCGCTCGGCCAGGGCCTGGCCAATGCCGTGGGCTTCGCGCTGGCTGAAAAGCTGCTGGCCCAGCGCTACAACCGCCCCGAGCACGAGATCGTCGACCACCGCACCTGGGTGTTCCTGGGCGACGGCTGCCTGATGGAAGGCGTGTCCCACGAAGCCGCCTCGCTGGCCGGTACCTGGGGCCTGGGCAAGCTGGTCTGCTTCTGGGACGACAACCACATCTCCATCGACGGCAACACCGCCGGCTGGTTCACCGACAACACCCCCGAGCGTTTCGAAGCCTATGGCTGGAACGTGGTGCGCGGCGTCGATGGGCATGACCCGGAAAGCATCAAGGCCGCCATCGAGAACGCGCTGGCGCAGTCCGACAAGCCGACCCTGATCTGCTGCCGCACCACCATTGGTTTCGGTTCGCCGGGCAAGGCCGGCAAGGAATCCAGCCACGGCGCACCGCTGGGCAAGGATGAGCTGGAAGCCACCCGCAAGCAGCTGGGCTGGAACTACGGCCCGTTCGAGATCCCGGAAGAGATCTACGCCGGCTGGCGTGCCGGCGGTACCGGCACCCTGCGCCAGGCCGAGTGGGAACAGCAGTTCGACAAGTACGCCGCGCAGTTCCCGGCCGAAGCCGACGAACTGACCCGCCGTTCGCACGGCGAGCTGCCGGCCGATTTCGTCGCCAAGGCCGATGCCTACATCGCCCAGGTCCAGGCCGAAGGCCAGACCATCGCCTCGCGCAAGGCCTCGCAGCTGGCCATCGAAGCCTTCGCGCCGCTGCTGCCGGAGCTGGTGGGTGGTTCGGCCGACCTGGCGCACTCCAACCTGACCCTGTGGAAGGCCAGCAAGTCGGTCGCCACTGACGACCCGAACGCCAACTACGTGTACTACGGCGTGCGCGAGTTCGGCATGACCGCGATTGCCAATGGCCTGGCCCTGCACGGCGGCTTCATTCCGTTCGACGCCACCTTCCTGGTGTTCAGCGATTACGCCCGCAACGGCGTGCGCATGAGCGCACTGATCCCGGCCCACGCCATCCACGTGTACACCCACGACTCGATCGGCCTGGGCGAAGACGGCCCGACCCACCAGCCGGTGGAGCACCTGGCTTCGCTGCGCTACATCCCGAACAACGATGTGTGGCGCCCGTGCGACGCGGTCGAATCGGCGGTCAGCTGGAAGGCCGCGATCACCCGCCAGGACGGCCCGAGCTGCCTGGTCTTCAGCCGTCAGAACCTGCCGCACCAGCCGCGCAGCACGGACCAGGTGGCGCAGATCGCCCGTGGCGGTTACGTGCTGGCCGATGCAGAAGGCGGCGTGCCGGACGTGATCCTGATCGGTACCGGTTCGGAAGTGGGCCTGGCCGTGTCGGCCAAGGCCGAACTCGACGCCGCCGGGATCAAGACCCGCGTGGTCTCGATGCCGTCCACCGATGTGTTCGAACGCCAGGATGCGGCCTACCGTGAATCGGTGCTGCCGAACGCGGTACGCAACCGCGTGGCCGTCGAAGCCGGCGTCACCGGTTTCTGGCGCCAGTACGTGGGCCTGGACGGTGCGGTGATCGGAATCGACACCTTCGGCGCCTCGGCGCCGGCCGAAGCGCTGTACAAGCACTTCGGCATCACCGCTGATGCGGTGGTGGCCGCGGCGAAGGCACAGCTGGCCAACTAAGCGCCAGCACCGACGTAGTCCAAACGGCGCTTCCCGAAACGGAAGCGCCGTTTTCATTTGGGCGCGTGTCCGTTATGCGGTGCGCGCCAATCCAAGGCGGACCAGGCGTGCTTCTACTTTCTCGCCGAACGTTTTCGGTGCGTCCAAGCCCATCCGCTGCAGGTAGACCACGTCGCCATCGCCGGCCGGCTGGGTGAACGCGGCCAGCACCGTGCGCAGCTTCGCGCCCGGAGTCTGGGTGTTCTGCTTCAGCCAGCCCAATGCCTTGACCAGGTGCTGCTCCACTTCGGTGAAATCGCTGCCCAGCGGATAGTCGGGCAGGGCGCCGGACTGGCGGAACGGCGCCAGCGATGCGCTCACCGCTGCCGCCGTATTGCGTCGTGCCCAATGCTCCGGCGCGACAAAGCCGGTGGCCAGCTTCTTCGAGGCCTTCGCCGTCTGCAGCAGGTTGCCCTGGAACGCCGCATCGGTGATCGCGGCCATGCCGGTCACGCAGTCTTCGTCGGTGAGGTTGCGCAGGTCGGCGATGCCGTATTCGTTGATGTAGATATCGCGCAGGTGGCGTGGAATCGTGGTGTGCCCGTAGTTCCAGCGCACGTTCGACTGCAGCGTGCCCTTGTCCTCGCGCACCGCGCGGAACATCAACGCACTGCGCGCTTCGGGCAGCGCGTGTGCCATCGCCACGAAGTTGTACTGGCCGCCCACCCCGGAGACCACGCGGCCGTCTTCCAGTGCATCGGACACCGCCGCACCCAGCGCGGTGGCCATCATGCAGGAGTTGAAGAACCGCGCATGCCGGCGCTGCAGCCGTTCCAGCGCTTCGTTGCCGCCGTACAGCTGGTTGATCTCGCTGATCCGGCGCATGCCGATTGCGCGCGATTCGTCTTCCGGCAGCTCGCGCAACCACTGGTAGAACTCCGGCGAACCCAGGTAGAACGCGCCATGCAGGTACTCGCCTTCGGCCTCCAGCGTGGCGTGGTCGATGGTCAGCGTGCTGCCGCTTTCAATCCGTTCCATCAGGGCCAGGTCATCGTGCACCTTGCGTCGGATCACCCCGGTCTGCACCAGCCGGCGGAAGCCTTCATTGAGCATCTCGCTGCAGCCGTACAGGCCCACCTCGAACGGTTCCAAGCCGCCGCACTCCAGCACCGTCGGGTTACTGGCCAAGGTAGGATCCAGCGCATGCAGGATCTGCCGGTAGCGGGCGTTGTCGGTATGCCGCAGCACCAGCGCGTGGCTGATCGCATCAGCCAGCGTACCGATGCCGATCTGCAGCGTGCCACCATCGCGGACCAGCGCACTGGCATACAGGCCGATGGCGTAGTCGGCATCGCTGACCGGCTGGCGCGGCAGCCCGAACAGGTCCGGGTAGGGCGCGGGCGGGGTGATCACCAGGTCGAAGAACGACACATCCACCGTGGCCGAGCCGCCCAGGTAGGGCAGCTGCGGGTCGATCTCGGCAATGAGCAGCGGGCGCGGCAGGCCGCGCGCCAGCATCGCGTCGATGGTGTCCTGGGTGATGTCGTTGTTGCACGACAGCGACAGGCGGCGGTCGTCGGGCCGCATCGCCACCTTCTGCACGATCGCATGCGGCGCGCGCTGCGCCACCGCATCGGCGGCGTGGGTGTAGTTGAGGCTGGTGTAACCGCGCTGCGCCTGCGACGAACCGAGCAGGGCGCCGGACTGCATGTAGAACTCCTCCACCTGCACGTGGTCGGGCAGGCGGTCGCGCACCATCGCATCGGCATAGGCCAGGCGCGGGAAATCCTCGCCGAAGTGGCGCGCCGCGAACGGCGCCATGAAGCGGGCCTCCAGCCCGCCGCCGGCCTTGGGCGGGTTCAACGACAGCGCGGTGTAGATCTGCAGCGGTCGCGACGGGTCGTTCTCGATCCGCGCATACAGCGCGTTGAGCAGCCGGTGCGGCTTGCCCAGTGCCAGCGGTGCGCCGATGCGCAGCGGCCCGTCGACACGCTGCAGCAGCCAGTCGGTTGCAGCGTCCAGGTCGGTGAGATGCTCGGTCATGCGGCGCGTTCCTGCGAAGTCTGTTTTTCATTACAGCACTTCCGGCTTGAACGGACCCGTGACACGGGGGGTTGACAGCGGGAAAGATTACGCGCGTAATCGTACCGTCGATTACGGATGTAAATGATGAGCCAGATCAGCGAAGCCGAAGCCGTTGTCATGGAAGTGCTCTGGAACCGGCACCCGCAAGGGGCCGATGAGGTGGTGGCGGCGCTGGCCGACCGCGACTGGGCCGAGCCCACCATCAAGACTCTGCTCAACCGGCTGCTCACCAAGGGCGCGATCAGCGCCAGCCGCGAGGGCCGCCGCTACCTGTACTCGCCGGTGCTGCAGCGCCAGGCCTGGGTGGCCGAGCAGAGCAGCGGCTTGCTGGACAAGCTGTTCGCCGGCCGGGTCGCGCCGCTGGTGGCGCATTTCAGCGAACGCGGCGAGCTGAGCGCGCAGGACATCGCCGAACTGAAGAAGCTGATCCAGGAGCTGGACCATGACTGAGCTGCTGCAGGGAGTGCTGCTGGCAAGCATGTGGGTGTCGATCGCCGTGGTGCTGCTGGCCGCGCTGCGCCCGCTGCTGCGCCGGCTTGGCGGCGCACCGCTGGTGTACCGCGGCTGGTGGCTGCTGCCGCTGGTGATGCTGGCACCGCGGTTGCCACTGCCCCGCGTGCCACTCGTCGAGGCCGCGCCGGTGCACGCGCTGGGGGCCGCGCTGCGTGCGCCGGTGCTGCCGGCCGACGCGGTGCTGTGGCCGACCCTGCTGGTCGCGCTGTGGGCGGCCGGCGCACTGCTGGCCGGCATCCGCCAGTGGCGGGGCCAGCGCCGTTTCGAGCGTGGCATGGGCGCGCTTCACCCGCGAAGCGATGGCAGCTGGCAGGCCAGCGCCGATCCCGGCCTGCCGGCCCTGGTGGGCCTGTGGTCACCACGCGTGGTGGTCGGCCCGGATTTCGATCTGCGCTTCAGCGCGGCCGAACGCGCGCTGATCCTGCAGCACGAATGCCAGCACCGCCGCCATGGCGATCACTGGGCCAATGCCGCGCTGGCGCTGCTGCGCTGCCTGTTCTGGTTCCATCCGTTGTTGCCGTGGGCCTCGCGCCGCTTCCTGCGTGACCAGGAGCTGGCCTGCGACGCACGCACGGTCGACCCGCATCCGGCCTCGCGCCGGCTGTACGCCAACGCGCTGCTGAAGGCGCAGTTGGTCCACCCGGTTGCGCCCATGGCGTGCCACTGGCGCAGCCAACCGATGTTGAAGGAGCGAATTGCCATGATGAAGGAACACAAGCGCAGGGCGTTGCCGTGGGTGACCGGCCAGGTACTGGTGGTGGGGCTGTGCATGGGGCTGGGCGCGGTCGCCTGGGCCAGCCAGGGCGGCAGCGGTGGCAGCCCGGCGATCAGTGCCGAACCGTTCCAGTTCGCGCAGGAAGATGCGGCCAAGGCAGGACTGGAGCGCCCGGTCACGATCGACAGGATGCCGCCGCCGAGCTACCCCGCCAGCGCGTTCGAGAACAACCAGAGCGGCGAAGTGGTGCTGCGGGTGGACGTGGACGCGCAGGGCAAGGTCAGCGATGTGCGCGTGCTCAGTGCAACCAACCCGGGCGTGTTCGACGCCGCATCGATCGCTGCAGCCCGGCAGTGGACCTACCATCCGGCGATGAAGGACGGCAAAGCGGTGGCGGCCGCAGTCCGCATTCCGATCACCTTCGCCATGAGTGAAACGGTGACCAGCCAGTGAGGTGGCCGCTGCCTGCGGTGGTTGCGCTGGTGGTGGGGGTCGCTGGCTGTGCCGGCCACGACCGCCTCACCACGGTGGATTCACGGGCCGAAACGGTCGGCCACCAGCGGCTGCGGGCTGCCGCGACGGGAGGGTCAGGGCAGGTGGAGGCTTATACGCTTAAACCCGGCGAGGGCTACCGGATGCCGCAGCTGTACGCGGCGCCGGACCCGGTGCTGGGCGAGCGCGATCCGCGCCGAGAGCTGCCGCCCACCACGGTCTGCCTGCAGGTGGTGGTGAGCGCCGACGGCGCGGTGGAACGCAGCGCGCCGTTGAGCGATCGCAGTGAGTGCGTTGCCGGCGGCGCGCCTGAAAACCGGGTACTGGTGGAGGCGGCACAGGACGCGGTGGCGATGTGGCGCTACTCGCCTGCGGCGGTGTGCCACTTCGCCGCGGGCCACGCGCCGGCCGACAGCAGCGACTGCCGCGATGCCGAGCGGGTGGAACCGGTGGCAGTAAGCCTGTTCTACGCCTTCACGTTCGAGATCGTGCACGGCCAGCACACAGTGAAGACGCGGTAAAACCACGCGCCGCGCGGCTTTTACGCCCCGCCCTGGATGTTCGCCTTCACCGACGGGTGCATCAACTTCGGCTCGGCAAGCGTGGCGTCGCGCGCTTGCCTGGTCGCCACGAATTCCGCCTCGCTCACCCCGTCATGCAGGTGGATGTTGCGCGCGCGCTGCTCGCCGATGGTGGTTTCATTGGCGACCTCGCGCCCGCCCGGGCCGTAGTCGTGGCAGATGAACACCCGGGTGGCATCGGGCAGGGCCAGCAGGCGCTGGATCGAGCGGTACAGCAGGGCGGCATCGCCGCCCGGAAAATCACAGCGCGCCGTACCGCCATCGGGCATGAACAGCGAATCGCCGGTGAACAGCGCATCGCCGATCCGGTAGGCCACGCTGTCGCTGGTGTGCCCGGGCACCGCGATCACCTCGGCCGCGATCGCGCCGACATCGAAGCGTTCGCCGTCGGCGAACAGATGGTCGAACTGCGAGCCGTCGGTAGGCACGTCCAGCCCATAGCGCGGCGCGAACGTGCGCTGCACCTCGACAATGCCGCCGCCCATCGCCAGCGCCGCCTGCGGGAACGACTGCTTCAGCCGGCGCCCGGCGCTGACATGGTCGGCATGGGCGTGGGTTTCCAGCAGCCAGCGCACCTCCAGCGCATGCTCGCGCAGGTGTTCCAGCAGCGGCTGCAACGGCCCGGCACCGATGGCGTCGGTATCCGGGTCGTAATCCAGCACCGGGTCGATCACTGCCGCCTGCCGGGTGGCCGGGTCATGCACCACGTAACTGAAGGTGTTGCTGTCCGGGTGGAAGAAACTGGCGACATGCGGTGACATGGTGAAACCTCAGCGTTTACCCAACGTGTCATTGAGCAGCACCGCCAGGCGTTCGCCGGCCAGTCGCAGCTCGGCTTCCGCCACCGGAAGGTAGGTCGCGGTGTACTGCGGGGCAAGGGTACGCTGGGTGGGGTAAACGCCAGGTGCAATGGCGATGCGGCAGCTGGCTTCGGCCCACTGCACGGCATCGGTGGTGATCGCCGAGCGCTTGGCCACTTTCGGCGCCTTCAGCGCGGACAGGCGCTTGGTGTAGGCATCGTCATCGAGCTTGAGCGTGTTCAGCATGCCGCTGTCCCACAGCGAATGCAGGTTGGTGCCGCGCCCGTTGTACTGCACCTGGAAGTCGTTGCCGCCCTTGTCGTGGCCGTAGCCGGCATGCATGGGCTGGTGGATGTCGCCGACGAAATGCACGACGAACTTCAGCGCCTGCGCGCGTTCGGCATCGGGGCGGCTGCGATCGCCGAGGATGGCGGTCTGTGTCTTCAGGGCTTCCACCACGCAGTTGCCGTTGCGGCAGTTGCGCTCAACGTCGTACTGGCAGTCGTCTTCGCCGATGTTCACGTAGTGCCAGCCGGCCGAGCGCTTGCCCAGCCCGGGATCCTTGGCGCGCAGTTCGTCGGCCCAGGGGGCGATGGCGGCCAGGGTGGGGGTCGGTTCGTTGGCCAGCAGGCGCGCCACTTCGGCGCGGGTCTGCGGGGTCAGGCGCGGTTCGGCGATGCGGGCGACCAGGCGGTGGCCCTGTGCGCCCCAGGCCAGGGCATCGGTGGAGACGACGGTGAGCGCAAGGACCAGCGCGGAGGAAGAAAGCAGGGAGGCGATTTTCATCGGCCCATTCTAACGGGCGGCCCCTGCACGGACATGTTCCGGATCTGGCCGAAAAAACCCCGGCCGAAGCCGGGGAAGTCTCTGCTGCGAGGGTCGTGTCAGAACTTGAACACGTAGGAAACGCCGTAGGCGAGCGGGTCGATCTTGACGGTGCCCAGCTTGGTGCCATCCAACTTGACGTCGCTGTCGATGTCGATCCAGCGCACGTCCACGCGCAGGGCGCCCTTGTCGGCGATGGCGAAGTCCACGCCGGCGTGTGCGGCCAGGCCCCAGGAATCTTCCAGTTTGAGACTGCTGCCGGCCAGCGCGCCGCTGGTCTCTTCGCTGAAGAAGGTGGTGTAGTTCAGGCCGGCGCCGAGGAACGGGGAGACCTTGCCCTTGCTGTTGAAGTGGTACTGCAGGGAGACCACCGGCGGCAGGTGCTTGGTGCTGCCGACGCGGCCGAGGCCGTCGATGTTGATGTCGTGCTTGAACGGCAGGGCGGCGAGGATTTCAATGCCCAGGTTGTCGGCGATGAAGTATTCGCCGGTGATGGTGGGCTTGATGTCGCTGTCGACGTCGACCTTGAGGCCGCCGGCCAGGGTGCCGTTGTTGGACTTGGGGGCCACCTGGTGCACGCCGGCGGCAACGGTCCAGTCGCCCTTGGACTGGGCCATGGCGGGGCTGGCGGCCAGGGCCAGGGCGGCGGCGAGGCTGGCGGGCAGGAGGAGGGTGGTCTTGCGCATGGTGCTGTCTCGTGGCGGGGTGGAATGGGGCCAGTTTTCCCGCCCGGGCCTTGGCGCGCCTTGATCCGGATCAATCCACGATTTTTACGGTTGTAACCGCTTCCCATCCCGATCCGGGGGCCGGGGTGGGTCGGGCTTTGCTAGAATGGCGGCCCTTTCCATCGGCGCCGCACTGTCGCGGCTGCAGGAGCTTGTGAACATGGCAATCAAGGTTGGCATCAACGGTTTCGGTCGCATCGGGCGCAACGTGCTGCGTTCGGCCGTGCTGAATTTCGGCAATGACATCGAAATCGTGGCCATCAACGATCTGCTGGAGCCCGATTACCTGGCGTACATGCTGAAGTACGATTCGGTGCATGGCCGCTTCAAGGCTGACGTGGAAGTGTCGGGCAGCGACCTGCTGGTCAATGGCAAGAAGATCCGCCTGACGCAGGAGCGCGATCCGGCCAACCTGAAGTGGGACGAGGTCGGGGTGGACGTGGTGATCGAGTCGACCGGCCTGTTCCTGACCAAGGAAACGGCGCAGAAGCACATCGATGCGGGCGCGAAGAAGGTGATCCTGTCGGCGCCGTCGAAGGACGATACGCCGATGTTCGTGTACGGCGTGAACGACAAGACGTATGCGGGCCAGGCGATCATTTCGAATGCGTCGTGCACCACCAACTGCCTGGCGCCGTTGGCCAAGGTGATCAACGACAAGTGGGGCATCAAGCGTGGCCTGATGACGACGGTGCATGCGGCGACTGCGACGCAGAAGACCGTGGATGGTCCGTCGAACAAGGATTGGCGCGGTGGCCGTGGCATCCTGGAAAACATCATTCCGTCGTCGACCGGTGCGGCCAAGGCGGTTGGCGTGGTGATCCCGGAACTGAACAAGAAGCTGACGGGCATGAGCTTCCGCGTGCCGACCTCGGACGTGTCGGTGGTCGATCTGACCGTCGAGCTGGAAAAGGAAGCGACCTACGCCGAGATCTGCGCGGAAGTGAAGGCGCAGAGCGAAGGCGCGCTGAAGGGCATCCTGGGCTACACCGAAGACAAGGTGGTGGCGACGGACTTCCGCGGCGAGACGCACACCTCCGTGTTCGATGCCGAAGCGGGCATCGCGCTGGACAGCACCTTCGTCAAGCTGGTCTCGTGGTACGACAACGAGTGGGGCTATTCCAACAAGTGCCTGGAAATGGCCAAGGTCGTTGCTGCCAAGTAATCGCGGCTTACTGATCTGAAAGAACGGCGGACTTTGGTTCGCCGTTTTTTTTTGGTCGGTACTTGCTGGCGGTACGTGTCGCCGGCCTTCGTCCGGCTGCTGACGGTTTTGTGCGAACAGCCTTCGACTGCCGGTCTCCTGGTTGGGGCCGCCGGGTGCGGGGGTACGGGACACGCCGTGAATCCATCCATGGAGGCTTGTCAAAAACATCCATGTTTTTGACAGTCCCGTACC
>NZ_JASCOP010000064.1:0-22503 GCF_029959395.1 Stenotrophomonas sp. PS02300 | reverse complement strand
GGCGCAGCGCGAAATGCAGGAAATCCGGGCCCCAGCGTTTGTCCTGCGGCGCGATGACCAGACCGAACTGGTCATCGCGCTGGTCCAGCCGCCATTGCACCTGCTCGTAACGGCCTTCGCCGTAAGTCAACGCAACCTGGCGTTCGATCCGTTCCGGTTGCAGCGGCTGGCCCAGCTGCGGCTGCAGGCGCTGTTCGATGAAGCGCGGGGTGCGCGTGTCCTCGCGCAGCACGTCGATGAACGCCACGATCGGCGTTTCATAGGCCGGCGGCCGGTGCTGCTGCTGGAAGATCGCGTACTGCGCGGGATCAACCTGATAGCGCTGGATGCCCGCCACTTCGGTTTGCGCGGCCTGCTCGCCCACGGCCACCGCCGCCGGCGAGTGGTTGAAGTCCTGGCTGCCCATGTCGCCCAGGGGCGGCGTGATCAGCAGGTCCTGCGCGCCCAGCGTGGCCAGCTGCGCATCGACCACGCGCTTCATCAGCACGCCGGCCATCTGGTGGCTGATCGCCAGCGGCGAATCCAGGCGTTCTTCGCTCATCAACGGCGTGCCCACCCGCACCACGATCAGGCGCTGTGCCCCGAGCCGGCGCGCTTCGTCGATCGGCAGGTTGTCGACCACGCCACCATCCACCAGCAGGTGGTCCTGGTAACGCACCGGTGCGAACACGCCGGGGACCGACATGCTGGCGCGGATCGCCAGCGCCATGTCGCCCTGGCCGAACACCACCTTGTCGCCGGTGACGATATCGGTGGCCACCGCGCGGAACGGGATGGGCAGCTGGTCGAAATCGCGCACCTGCCAGGTCGGCAGCAGCAGCCGGCGCAACAGCATTTCCAGTTTCTGGCCCTGGATCAGGCCGCGCGGGAACGCGATCTTGCCGTTGCTCAGGCCGACTTCGACCCCGCCGAGCAGGCGCAGGTCGTCTTCCTTGCGGCGCATGCTGCGTTCGTTGCGCGGTGGTTTGTCGCGCAGTACTTCGGCCCAGTCGATGCGGTCGAGCACGGTTTCGATTTCATCGGCCGAATAGCCGGAGGCATACAGCCCGCCGACCACCGCCCCCATCGAGGTGCCGACAATGCAGTCCACCGGCACCCGCTCGCGCTCCAGCACCTTGAGCACGCCGATATGCGCCGCGCCGCGCGCGCCGCCACCGCCGAGCACCAGGCAGGTGCGCGGGCGGTCGGGGGGCGTGCCGGCGTGCATGTCGGGGGTTGCCTGCTGCGCCCCGGCGGCCAGTGGCAGCAGGAGCGCAGCAAGGGATACCAACACGCGGAGCAGGCGCACCTTCCTGTGCGACGGACGGGGGTCATCCTGCATGGCAGCGGTCCTGGCGGCACAGTGTGGCCGATGCCCGCACTGTGCCTGTCCCACTGACGCACGTCCAGATCGACGTGCAGCCACGCAGGGCGTGGCTCTACTTTGCGTTTTTGACGTACGTGTCGAACCAGTTGAGCATTTCCGAGACGAGCTGCTCGTTGGATTCCAGCGCGGTGTACCAGTGCGGTTCGTTGGGCAGCATCACCAGCCGGGTGATCCCGCCGTTGCCGCGGATCGCCTGGTACAGCTTGCGCGACTGGAACGGCTCGGTACCCGGGTTGGCATCGTCCTCGCCGTGGACCAGCAGCAGCGGCAGCTTGATCTTGTCCGCATAGAAGAACGGCGAGGCCTTCAGGTACACATCCTGCGCCTGCCACACCGAACGCCGCTCGTTCTGGAAGCCGAACGGAGTGAAGGTCTTGTTGTACGAACCGCTGGTGGCGACGCCCGCCTTGAACAGGTTGGTGTGCGCGATCAGGTTGGCGGTCATCAGCCCGCCATGGCTGTGCCCGGTGACGCCGATCCGGTTGCGGTCCACCACGCCCAGGTCCACCGCCTTGTCGACCGCTGCCTTGGCATCGGCTTCGAGCTGCTCCAGGTAGGTGTCGTAGGCGTTCTTCGGATCACCCACGATCGGGAACGCGGCGTTGTCGATGATCGCGTAGCCGGCCAGCAGCATCAGCCGGTACGGCGCCAGGCGGGTGAAGGTCTGCTGAGAACCGGAGACCTGCCCGGCCTGCGCCGCATTGGCGAAGTCGGCCGGATACGCGTACAGGATCGCCGGCACCCGCTGGCCTTCCTGGTAGCCCGGCGGGGTGTACAGGGTGAACGACAGGTCCACGCCGTCGGCACGCTTGTAGGTGACGAGGCGCTTCTTGATCTGGCGCACTTCCGGGGTCGGGTCGGTGAGCGTGGTCAGCGCGCTGGCGGTGGAGGCGTACTGCGCCTCGCCGTCCTTTGCGCTGGCAGCGCGCTCGCCCTGCTGGCGCACGAACGCATTCGGCGGGTCCATCACCGACTGGTGCCAGGTCAGGTAGCGGCCCGGGGTGGCGGTCAGGCCCAACACCTGCTCATAGGCGTCGGCGTCACTGCGGAACAGGCGTTCGGTCTTGAGCGTGCCCAGGTCCAAGCGGTCCAGGAACGGACGGTCGCCCTGCGGCGAACTGCCCTGCCCGCGCAGGAACACGAAGCTGCCGTCCTGGCGCACCACCGGCGCGCCGTTGGGCAGGCGCTTGAACACCAGGTTGCCCGGGTCGGCGTACAGCTCGTCGCTGGACAGGTCCCAGAGCAGGCGGCCCTCTTTTTGGGGCTGGTCGACATCGACGATGCGCGTCTGCCGCCAATGGCGGTTCTCATCGTTTTCGAACAGGAACGACACCGCCGGATCCGCGCTCCAGGCAATGCCTTCGAAGCGCTGCGCGGTCCGCGCGATCTCCTGCGGTTTGGCGGAGAACGGTGCCTTCAGCGCCAGCACGCGGTCGCGGTGCGGCACGGTCACTTTCCAGTCGCCCTTGTCCAGCGCTTCGGCATAGACCAGCGTGGCCGGCTCGGTGGAGCGCCAGTCGAAATCGCGCGGGCCTTCGGGCACGCCGTGCACCGGCACGCGGTCGGCCAGCGGCAGGCTGGCGATGGGCGTGCTGCGGCCCGTGCCCAGGTCGACCACCGCCACGTCATTGGCGAAACGCTGGTAGGTCACCGCATGCGAGAACGGCGCCTTGAGGGTTTCGGTGAGCACATGCACGCCATCGGGCGCGGCATTGACTTCGTTGTACAGCGCCGGCGCGCCGATGGCGCGCACGCTGCCGGCGGCGGCGTCCACCACCGCCAGCTGCGAGACACCGTAGTACGCGAACAGGGCTTCGTCATGCGCGCTGGTCAGGGTATCGCGGGCTTCGTAGGTGCTGCTCTCGCCGCTGCTGCCGAGTGATTCCTGCACGTCCGGGCCACCGGCGCCGTTGCCGCTGCCCGGGGCCGGACCCTGGTTGGCCGGCACGGTCTTGACCAGCAGCTGCTGGGCACCGCCCAGCCACTGCACGGTGTAACCGAAGATGGGATTGAGCTGCACACCCGGGATCTGCCTGACCTGGCCGGTCTGCGCATCACCGACCCACAGCTGCACCGAGGTATCTACTGCGTTCTGGAACGCGAAGTGGCTGCCATCGGCCGACCACTGCGCCATCCCGGCACAGCCCTTCGGCAACGCGACCTTGGTGGTGCGGGCGGTGCCGACATCCACCAGCGAGAAATCGGCGACACAGGCCGGAATGCCGTAGCCGCCCTGGGTATCGTGGCGGCTGCGGTTCTTCGGTTCCAGCCGCACGCCGGCCAGCTTGAGATACGGCTGGGCAACGCGCTCGATCGACGGATAGGTCTGCAGCGTGGTCAGCAGCAGCCGCTGCCCGCTCGGGTCCAGGCTGGGCTGCGGCGGTGGCGGCGCCTTGAGCACCTTGAGCAGCTGCTCCGGTGGCTTGGCGTAATCGGCGAAGGCCGGTGCGGCCAGGCTGAGCGCGGCCATGGCAACGGCCGTGGCAAGACAGGTACGACGGATGAGCATCCAGATCCCCTTGGAGGTGTGGGTCCCGGCGGCGCACATGTCGCCGGCATGCCCCTGAATCTAGCACCGGGACCTGCGGCGGGAATGGGCCGAAAGCACTGGATGTGCGTTCGGGCTGCGTTGGCCAATGCGGTAAAGTGGCGCGGTTCGTTCCATCACTGGATGCCCCTTGCGTACCGTCCACGCGCTCCGTTACATCACCCCGCTCCGCGAGGGCGGTTCGCTGCCCGCCGTGGTCGAGACCGACGACGATGGCATGGTCGTGCTCAAGTTCCGTGGCGCCGGCCAGGGCCCGAAGGCGCTGATCGCCGAGCTGGTTGCCGGCGAGATCGCACGCACGCTGGGCCTGCCGATTCCGGAGATCGTGTTCGTCGAGCTTGACCGCGAGTTCGCGCGCACCGAGCCGGATCCGGAAATCCAGGAGCTGATCCGCGCCAGCGAGGGCCTGAACCTGGGCAGCGATTACCTGCCCGGTGCGCTCAACTACGACGTGGCGGCGATGCCGGTGGATGCCGACCTCGCCTCGCGGATCGTGTGGTTCGATGCCTTCACCAGCAATGTGGACCGCACCGCGCGCAACCCGAACCTGATGGTGTGGCACCGCAGGCTGTACCTGATCGACCACGGTGCGGCGATGTATTTCCACCACGATTGGGCCACTGCGGGCGAAGCCTGCGAAAAGCCGTTCGTGCTGATCCGCGACCAGGTGCTGTTGCCGTTCGCCTCGACGATTGCCGAGGTGGACGCCGAACTGGCGGCGCGGTTGCCGGATGCCGAGATCGAACGCATCGTCGCGCTGGTGCCGGACAGCTGGCTGGTGGACGAACCCGCGTTCGACAGCCCGGCGGCATACCGCCAGGCATATGTCGATTACCTCAAGCGCCGCCTGCAGGCACGCGCCGCGTTCGTACAGGAGGCCATCCGTGCCCACGCTGCACACGTATGACTATGCGGTCATCCGCGTGGTACCGCGGGTGGAACGCGAAGAGTTCATCAACGTCGGGGTGATCGTGTCCTGCCCGGGTGCCCGGCACCTGCAGGCGGCAATCGAGATCGACCCGGCGCGGATGCAGGCGTTCGCGCCGTCGCTGGACCTTGAAGCGCTGCAGCCGTGGCTGGATGCGATCGTGGCGATCTGCAGGGGCGATGCCAGCGCAGGCCCCATCGCGCAGCTGCCGGCGCGCGCGCGCTTCCATTTCCTCACCGCCAAGCGCAGTTCGGTGGTGCAGATGTCGAGCACGCATGTAGGCCGCACCGCCGATCCCGACGGCGTGGTGGAACACCTGATGCGGAAGATGGTGCGGGCGGTGTGATCAGCGGGGCGTTGCCGGGGGTTTCGGCAACGCATACGCCATCACGTAATCGCCGGCCGGGGTTTCCATGAAATGGTGGCCGCCCGCCATGATCACCACGTATTGGCGGCCGTCGTATTCGTAGACCATCGGGTTGGCCTGGCCACCGGCCGGCAGCTTGGCGTGCCACAGCTCCTTGCCGGTCTTCAGGTCGATGGCGCGCAGCAGGTCGTCGGTGGCCGCGGCGATGAAGATCAGGCCGCTGGCGGTGACCGCTGAGCCGCCGTTGTTCGGGGTGCCGATCTCGATCGGCAGGCCGGAGCGGATGCCGAACGGGCCGTTGCCGCGCGCGCTGCCGAACGGGCGGTCCCAGAGCAGCTGGCCCGTGCGCAGGTCGATGGCGCGGATGCCCCCATACGGCGGCTGCTTGCACAGCAGCTTGGTGAACGGCAGGCGCCAGCCGGCGTTGACATCGATGGCGTACGGGGTACCGGTCTGCGGGTCCCCTGCCCCTTCGGCAC
The DNA here is from genome assembly GCF_029959395.1 of Stenotrophomonas sp. PS02300. NCBI lineage: Bacteria > Pseudomonadati > Pseudomonadota > Gammaproteobacteria > Lysobacterales > Lysobacteraceae > Stenotrophomonas > Stenotrophomonas sp. PS02300. Next base: position 16,815 of record NZ_JASCOP010000064.1, on the reverse strand, counting down.
CGCCGCGGTCGGCACGCACCTGCTCGCGCGGCACCCAGCCCTTGCGGTCCGCTTCGGCGCGCGGCACCAGCCGGTTGTAGTTGGGCATGTCGTTGTAATTGGCCACGATCACGCCGTGGCGCGGATCCACCGCGACGCTGCCCCAGTCCGAGCCGCCGTTGTAGCCCGGGTATTCGATGGAATGGCGGTCTGACGTGGGCGGCGTGTAGAAGCCCTGGTAACTGGCCTTGCGGAACTGGATGCGGCACACCAGCTGGTCGATCGGGGTGATGCCCCACATGTCGCGCTCGGTCAGGTCGGGCTTGCGCAGCGTGTGGTACAGCGAGAACCGCTGGGTCGGCGCACGCTGTTCGGGTTCGACCCCGCCACCGGGCACCGCGCGCTCTTCCGCCGGCGTCAGCAGTTCACCGGTGCGCCGGTCCAGCACGTACAGGTCGCCCTGCTTGGTCGGCAGCAGGATCGCCGGCACCTTGCCGGCGGCGGTCGGGTAATCGATCAGCGTGGCCTGCGAGCCCAGGTCGTAATCCCAGACATCCTTGCGCACCGCCTGGAAGTTCCACACCGGTTTGCCGGTGGCCACATCCAGCGCCACCAGCGACGTGGCATAGCGGTTCTGGTTTTCGGTGCGCGAACCGCTCCAGTAGTCGCCCGCCGAGTTGCCCATCGGCAGGTACACCAACCCCAGCTGCTCATCGCCGGTGGCGGTGGTCCACATGTTGGGCGTGCCGCGCGTGTAGGTCTGGCCCTGCGGCGGCAGCCCGCTGCGGTCGGGTGCGTCCATGTCCCATGCCCAGCGCAGCTTGCCGGTCTGTGCGTCGTACGCCTGGATGACCCCGGATGGGGCATCGCGGCGCTGCCCGTCCAGCACCTGGTGGCCGGTGACGATCACCCCGCGCACGATCGCCGGCGGCGAGGTGATGGACACATAGCCCGGTGGCACCTCGCCCATGCCCAGGGTGATGTCGACCTGGCCGTTGTTGCCGAAGCCCGGGCACGGCCGGCCGGTGGCGGCGTCGACGGCGATCAGGCGCCCGTCCAGCGTGCCTTCGATGATGCGCGCCGCGCACAGCGCGCGGTTGCCCGGCGCCAGCGGCCGGGTGCCCAGGCTGGGCGGCGGTTCGGGCAGCGCCAGGTCGGCGGCGACGTCGGCCAGCACCGGGTCCACCTGCGGCACGCCGGGCACTTCGTAGTAGGCCACCCCGCGGCACGCGGCCGTGTAGGGAATGGAAGCGTCCTTCACCTTCGGATTGAAGCGCCAGCGTTCCTTGCCGGTGGCCGCGTCCAGTGCGATGAGCTGGTTGCGCGCGGTGCACAGGTACAGGCTGTCGCCGACCTTGAGCGGGGTGGTCTCGGCGCCCCAGCGCTTCTTCGGCAGGTCGCCGGTGCGGAACTGCCAGGCCAGTTCGAGCTCGCCGACGTTGGCCGGGGTGATCTGCTGCAGCGGTGAATAGCGCAGGCCAGCACTGCTGCGGCCCCAGGCGGTCCAGTCGCCCGGGGCGGGCTGGTCGGCCGGCTGCGGGCTGGCGTCACGGGTCGGGGCGAGCCCGGTACCGGCGGCATCGACCGGGAACGCCTGCGCACCCGCCACTGCCCCGTGCGGGACGAAGGCCAGGGTGAATGCCACCGCGAACACCAGGCCCAGCACCCCGGCCAGGGTGCGGGAGACGCGCCGCGGCACCGGCGTGCGCAGGGTCGGCAGCAGCAGCGCGAGCAGGAAGCCCAGCGCGGTGATCACGCCCAGGCGGGGCACCCAGCGCCAGTAGTCACTGCCCGATTCCCACCACGTCCAGCCGAAGGTGCCGACAAACAGCAGCAGGTAGACCCACGCGCCGCTGCGCCGGTTGCCCCACAGCAGTACGCTCGATACCAGCAGGCCCAGTCCGGCCAGCGCGTAGTACCAGGAGCCACCGAGCTGCACCAGCCAGATGCCCAGGCCACCCAGCACCAGACCGAGCAGCAGCAGCAGGATGGCGAGCACGGTGATGAGTGGATGGCGCGCGGGCGCCTCCACGATCGAGTCGGACGACGGTGCAGCGGACATCGGTATCTCCCCGGGACGGCAGAACCCTGTACCGGCCTCCCCGCTGGCCGGTTTCTCCGCTTATGCCAGCGTGGGTGTGAATGCCGTGCGTTCTTTGCGCGCCCCGGAACGAACAACGCCGGCACTGGGCCGGCGTTGTCCGTTCTACCTTGCGATGTCGATCAACCCTGCGGGCTGTCGTCGCCTGCGACCGCTGCGGGGGCGACCTCGACCGGCGCTGCCGCCGAATCGACTTCGTCTTCCACATCGTCGATGGACGCATCCATCCGCTCCACCGCCTGCAGCTTCTCGTCCTTGGACAGGCGGATCAGGGTCACGCCCTGGGTGTTGCGGCCCACGCGCGAGATTTCCGAGCCGCGGGTACGCACCAGGGTGCCGCCGTCGGAGATCAGCAGGACCTCGTCGCGCGAGCCCATCAGCACCGCGCTGACCAGCTTGCCGTTGCGCTCGGTGGTCTGGATGCCGATCACGCCCTGGGTACCACGGCCCTTGCGCGGGTAATCCGGCAGCGGGGTGCGCTTGCCGTAGCCGTTCTCGGTCGCGGTCAGGATGTACAGCATGCTGTCGTCGTCGCCACCCTCGATCACGGCGTCGCCGTTCTCGACCGTGGTCTCTTCCACCTGCACGTCGTCGTCGTTCTCGTCCTCGCTGCCGCCGGCACGCTCGGCCACGATCAGGCTGACCACTTCCTCGCCCTTGGCCATCTTGATGCCGCGCACGCCGGTGGCGGTACGGCCCATCGAACGGACCCGGTCTTCGCCGAAGCGCACGGTCTTGCCGTTGGAGGCGAACAGCAGGATGTCGCGGTCGCCGTCGGTCAGGCCAACGCCGACCAGCGCATCACCCTCGTCGAGGTTGATCGCGATCTTGCCGCGCGCCAGGCGGAACGCGAATTCGCTGAGCGGGGTCTTCTTGACGGTGCCGTTGCGGGTGGCGAAGAACACGAACTGGCCTTCGGCGTACTCGCGGACCGGCAGCACGGCCTGCACCCGCTCACCGGATTCGAGCGGAATCCAGTTGATGATCGGGCGCCCGCGCGCATTCGAACCGGCTTCGGGCAGCTGGTGCACCGGCAGCCAGAACACCTTGCCCGAGCTGGTGAAGGTCAGCAGCGTGTCATGCGTGTTGACCAGCCACAGCTGTTCTATGAAATCCTCTTCCTTGGTCGACGCCGCGCTGCGGCCACGGCCACCACGACGCTGGGCGCGGTAGGCGCTGACCGGCTGGCGCTTGACGTAGCCGGCATGCGACACGGTGACCACCACGTCTTCCGGCGCGATCAGGTCCAGGATGTCCAGGTCTTCTTCGCTGTGGCGGATCTCGGTGCGGCGTTCGTCGCCGAACTCGGTGCGCACGTTGACCAGCTCTTCGCGGATGACCTGCAGCAGGCGGTCCGGATCTTCCAGGATATGGATCAACCCGGCGATGGTTTCCAGCAGCAGCTTGTACTCTTCGGTCAGGCGGTCCTGCTCCAGCCCGGTCAGGCGATGCAGGCGCATTTCCAGAATCTGGGTCGCCTGGATCTCGGTCAGCTGGTAGCCGCCCTCGATCAGGCCTACGCCCTTGGGCAGGTCTTCCGGACGCGAGGTTTCCGCGCCGGCCGCACCCAGCATCGAACCGACCAGGCCCGGCTCCCACAGGCGCGCGAGCATGCGCTCGCGGGCTTCATTGGGATTGGGCGAGGTCTTGATCAGTTCGATCATCTCGTCGATGTTGGCCAGCGCGACGGTCAGGCCTTCCAGCACGTGGGCACGGGCGCGCGCCTTGCGCAGCTCGAACACGGTGCGGCGGGTGACCACTTCGCGGCGGTGGCGCACGAAGGCCTCGAGCATCTGCTTGAGGTTCATCAACTGCGGGCGGCCATCGACCAGCGCCACCATGTTGATGCCGAACACCGATTCCATCTGGGTCTGCTGGTAGAGGTTGTTCAACACAACTTCCGCCGACTCGCCGCGCTTGATCTCGATGTAGATGCGCATGCCGTCCTTGTCGGACTCATCGCGCAGCTCGCTGATGCCTTCGAGCTTCTTTTCCTTGACCAGCTCGGCGATCTTCTCGATCAACCGGGCCTTGTTCACCTGGTACGGGATCTCGGTGACGATGATCGATTCGCGGCCGTTGTCGGCCACTTCGATATCGGCCTTGGCGCGGATGCGCACCCGGCCACGACCGGTGCGGTAGCCGGCGACGATGCCGGCGGTACCGTTGATGATGCCGGCGGTGGGGAAATCCGGGCCCGGGATGTATTCCATCAGGCCGTCAACGTCGATCTCGGGGTTCTCGATCAGCGCGATGCAGGCGTTGATCGCCTCGGTCAGGTTGTGCGGCGGGATGTTGGTCGCCATGCCCACCGCGATACCGGCCGAACCGTTGACCAGCAGGTTCGGGAACCGGGTCGGCATGACCGTCGGCTCCAGTTCCTTTTCGTCGTAGTTGGGCTGGAAATCGACGGTTTCCTTGTCGATGTCCGCCATCAGCTCATGGGTGAGCCGCGACATGCGGGCTTCGGTGTAACGCATCGCCGCGGCGGAGTCGCCGTCGACAGAACCGAAGTTACCCTGGCCATCGACCAGCATGTAGCGCAGCGAGAACGGCTGCGCCATGCGCACCAGGGTGTCGTACACCGACTGGTCGCCATGCGGGTGGTACTTGCCGATGACGTCACCGACGATACGCGCCGACTTGTAGTAAGGCTTGTTGCTGTGCGCGTTCAGCTCGTTCATCGCGTACAGCACGCGGCGATGCACCGGCTTGAGGCCATCGCGCGCATCCGGGAGGGCGCGCCCCACGATCACGCTCATGGCGTAATCGAGGTAGCTCTTGCGCATCTCGTCTTCCAGGTTGACCTGGATGATTTCCTTGGCGTTTTCTGCCATTCGGGTTCCGTTGTCTGGTAGCGGTCCAGTCCGTCGCGCCGGCCCTTGCGGGGCGGCGGCGTCGGAATCTCGATTAACTGACGGAGTCTACCACAACGGGGGCCTGATATCCCGTTTTTACAGGGCTTTTACCGGCGAGAATCAGATACTTACGGGGTAGTTAGGCACACGCCGGCGGCGTACCGACCAACGGTCGGTACCTGCCCCGGGTGGATCAACCGAAGGCAGCCTTCATGTTGGCGACCGTCGGGTTCAGGATCACGCCCTTCTCGGTCACGATGGCGTCGATCAGCTCGCCCGGGGTGACGTCGAACACCGGATTCCAGGCGGCAATGCCCTCGGCCACGGTGCGGATACCGCCCACGCCGTACAGCTCGCCCGGGTCGCGCTGCTCGATCTCGATCTGGTCGCCGTCGGCGGTGTCCATGTCCACCGTGGACGACGGCGCCACCACCATGAACTTCACCCCGTGGTGGCGGGCGGCGATGGCCAGCTGGTAGGTGCCGATCTTGTTGGCGGTATCGCCGTTGGCGCAGATGCGGTCCGCGCCGACGATCACCCACTGCACCGCCCCGGTCTTCATAAGGTGCGAAGCGGCCGAATCGGCGATCAGGGTGGCGTCGATGCCGTCCTGCTGCAGCTCCCACACGGTCAGGCGCGCGCCCTGCAGCCACGGCCGGGTCTCGCCGGCGAACACCCGGCCGATGCGGTGCTGGGCCATGCCCGCGCGGATCACGCCCAGCGCGGTACCGAAACCGGCGGTGGCCAGCGAGCCGGTGTTGCAGTGGGTCAGCACGCCGCTGCCGGCGTCGATCAGGCCGGCGCCCAGCGCGCCCATGTGGCGGTTGGCGGCCAGGTCTTCCTCGGCGATGGACTGTGCTTCGCGGGCCAGCACCTGCGCCCAGTCGGCACCGGCCGGCGCCACGGCGCGGCGCATGCGTGCCAGCGCCCAGGCCAGGTTGACCGCGGTTGGGCGTGAAGCGTTCAGGCGCTGCAGCGCCGGTTCCAGCTTGGCCAGCGCCTGCGCACCATCGTCGGCCTGCACCTGCTGCGCCGCCAGCACCACGCCCCAGGCGGCGGCAATGCCGATGGCCGGCGCGCCGCGCACGGTCAGCGCGTGGATGGCCTCGGCCACCGCGTCGCTGTCACGGCACTCCACGTGTTCCACCACGAACGGCAGCTTGCGCTGGTCGAGCAGCTGCAGGGAATCACCGGTCCACAGGATCGGACGGATGTGGTCGTAGCGGGCGTAATCGATGTCGGGGGATGCGTTCATCCCGTCATTGTAACGGGCGCTCAATTCACATGGAATTCGGCGCGGCAGCCGTTGTCGACCCACACCCCACGGGCGTCCCAGCCCCAGTCGCGGCCTTCCTCGCAGGGGCTGCCGGACAGTTGCTTGGACAGGGTGGCGCTCTTGCTGATGCCGGCCCCGCAGAAGCGACGCTGGCGCGACTTGGATTCGCAGACCAGGGCGCGTGGCACATCGAGGAAGCCACTGCCGTCGGCGGCACCCACCTCGAAATCGCCCTGGCAGCCCCGGGTGACCCACACCTCGTTGCGTTTGACGCCCCAGCTGTGCCCTTCCCGGCAGGGCATCGCCGACAGCTGGCGCAGCAGCCGCACCGGCGCGCCCTGCAGGATCACCGGGCAGCTCTGCGGGCGGCCATTGGATTCGCAGCGCAGCACCCGGCGCACCTTGCGTTCGCCACCGGTGCTGGCACCGGGCGCGCCACGGCTGCGGAATTCGGCCCGGCAGCCGAGCGTGACCCACACGCCCGTGCGATCGGTGCCCCACTCCGAGCCGCGCACGCAGCTGTTGTCGGACAGTTGGCGGATGAGGTCGACGCCGTTGGCGACCGGCATGTCGCAATGCACCCACTCCATGTCGCGCGACTGGCAGCGCACCACCTGCCCGGCATAGCCCGTCTCGGCCCACGCGGACAGCGGCAGGCAGGAAGCAAACAGCACCAGCCCCAACGCCGGCAGGCGCCACATCGACGCAGACGGCGTTGGTGCAGCAGCTTCCACCCGATTCATCAACTCCATACCCGCCGCCACTGAACGATTACGTCGCCACCATCCGACATCGGGTGTGATCAGAGCATCATCACGCGACCCGCGCAAGGCACTTTCATGGCGACTTCACTGCAATCAGGCGTGGGCGAAATCGAACGCCAGCACATCGGCAATCCGGGCGGTGCGGTTCATTGCCATCAACAGGCGATCCACGCCAACCGCCACGCCGGCGCAATCGGGCAGCGCGGGCAATGCGTCGAGCAGGCGCTCGTCCAGCGGCGGCAGCATGGCGCCGCGTGCCTGCCGCACCGCGTGGTCACGCACGAAGCGGGCGCGCTGTTCATCGGCATCGTTCAGTTCGTGATAGCCGTTGGCCAGCTCGACCGCGCCCAGGTACAGCTCGAAGCGTTCGGCCAGCGGCGGCGCGCCCGGCCGCACCCGCGCCAAGGCAGCCTGGCTGGCCGGCCAGTCGTGCACCACCGTCATCTGGTCATCACCGAAATGCGGCTGGATGCAGTGGGTCATCAGCAGGTCCAGCCAGTCATCACGGGTCAGGCCGTCGGCGTCGATGCGAACCCCGGCCAGCGGTGCCTGCAGCTGTTCCAGGCTGGCCTCGAACGGATCCAGCCCCACATGGGCCTGGTACAGACTGCGATAGTCGAGCACCTTCAGCGTCGCTTCGCGCCCGACCTGCGCCAACGCCGCGCGCACCAGTGTCACCGTTTCGTCGATCAGGCGGTGGTGGTCCCAGCCGACCCGGTACCACTCGAGCATGGTGAACTCGGGGTTGTGGCGCCCCCCCGCTTCGCCATTGCGGAACACCCGGCCCAGTTCGTAGCAGTCGCCCACGCCCGCGGCGAGCAACCGCTTGAGCGGGTACTCCGGCGAGGTGCGCAGCCACCGCTGCGCGCTGCCCGCGTCGACATGGCCGCTGAAACGGGTGTGGAAACTGTCGATGTTGGGTTCGGTGTTGCCGGCCTCCGAGAGGATCGGCGTTTCCACTTCCAGCACGTCGCGTTCGGCAAAGAACGCGCGGATCAGCGCGTTCAACGCCGCACGCTGGCGCAGCGCGGCGATCACGCGCGTGCGTCCCGCAGGCGGTCGGCCAGCTGCAGGGTGAGCAGGCTGCGGGTGTCATCGACATAGCCGGTGGCCAGGTACAACCGGCGCGCCAGTTCGTTGTGGTGGTTCACCTCCAGCCGCATGCGCTCCACCCCGCGCGCGTTGGCGCGCTGTTCCAGGATGGCCAGCGCCTGCTTGCCGCGGCCGCGGCCGCGTGCGGCATGGCTGAGGTACAGCTCGTCCAGCAGCGCGAAGTGACCGCCCTGCTCCAGGCTGAAGCCCATGGCCAGCGCGGCGTGGCCCACCACTTCACCGGTTTCGGACAGCCACAGCAGCACTTCGCCGTTGCGCGGATCTTCCAGCAGTGCGGCCAGCGCGCGGCGCACGCGCGCTTCGTCGAAGTCCAGGTGGTCTTCGGCGTAGAACTCGCGCATCAGGCCGACGACCAGTTCGGTGTCGGCGACGGTGGCGAGGCGGAAGTCGAGGGGGGAGGTCTGCATGGGGATTCAATCCGTTTTCAGTTGGCCGCCAGGAACGCGACGAGGCGGTCTTCGTCCCAGACATCGATGCCCAGTTCGGTGGCCTTGGTGAGTTTGGAGCCTGCCTCGGTGCCGGCGACGACGAACGAGGTCTTTTTCGAGACGCTGCCGGCGACCTTGGCGCCAAGCGCTTCCAGGCGCTCCTTGGCCTCGTCGCGGGTCATCTGGGAAAGCGTGCCGGTCAACACCACGGTCTGGCCTTCAAGCGGCCCTTCGCTTTGGCCGGTCGCCTCCGGGGCGCGCTCCAGCAAGGTGCGCCGGTACGCATCGGCCTTGAGCAGCATCGGCCCATGCCCTTCACGGTCGAGCCAGTCGGCCACGCCCAGCGCCACCTCATTGGGCAGGCCGGCGGCGACCAGCTGGACCGGTTCGGCATCCAGCACGCTGGCGGCATCGGGCAGCATGGCCGCCAGTTTTTCCGCGCGCAGGCGGGTGATCCCGGGAATTTCGGCCTCGACCAGCAGCTGCGCGAAGTCCAGCCCGTCGCGCAGCTTGGCGCTGGGCGGGTGGGCGTCGCTGATGCGCACCTGCCCGACCAGCAGCAACGCGTCGATCGCCTCCTGGTTGCCCGGCTGTTCGAAGAAGTGGCCCAGCGACCGTGCCACTTCACCGCCGATATCCGGCACGCGCTTGAACAGCGGCCACGGCAGGTGGCGGATCAGTTCCAGGTCACCGAACCAGGTGGCCAGCGCCTTGGCGGTGCTTTCGCCCACGTGCTCGATGCCCAGCGCGAACAGCAGCCGTTCCAGCGTGGTGGTGCGGCTGGCGTCGATCGCGGCGATGAGATTGTCGGCCCACTTGGTGGCGATCTTCTTCGTGTTCCAGCTGAAGGTCGCTTCCAGGGCAAGGGCACGGGCGCGCCAGCTGTCGTCGGTGGCATCCAGTGCCAACACGTCGCGCAGGTACTGGCCACTGCCTTCGGGCGGCAGGTGCAGGCCGATCTGGTTGGCCAATGCCTGCGGCGATTCGGCGTCCAGCACCAGCTTCAGCTGCAGCAGCTGGTCGCGGGTGATCCGGTACAGGTCGGCCACGCCGCGCACGATCCCGGCATCGACCAGGGTTTCAATGTACTTGCCGCCCAGCCCGTCGATATCCATCGCGCGGCGCGAGGCGAAGTGCGCGATGGCTTCCTTGCGCTGCGCCGGGCAGCTCAGCTCGCCGGAGCAGCGCCAGGCGGCCGCGCCTTCCTCGCGCACGATCTCCGAGCCACATACCGGGCACTGGGTGGGCATGCGCCACGGCGAGGTGCCCGCCGGGCGGCGGTCGGCGATGACGCTGACCACTTCGGGAATCACATCGCCGGCACGGCGAACGATCACCGTGTCGCCCACGCGCACGTCCAGCCGCTCGATCTGGTCGGCGTTGTGCAGGGTGGCGTTGGAGACGATCACACCGGCCACCGCGACCGGATGCAGGCGCGCGACGGGCGTGGCCGCGCCGGTACGCCCGATCTGGATTTCGATCGCTTCCACCGTGGTGGTCTGCTCCTGCGCCGGGAACTTGTGCGCGATGGCCCAGCGCGGGGCGCGCGACACGAAGCCCATCACCTCCTGGCCGGCACGGTCGTCGAGCTTGTAGACCACGCCATCGATGTCGAAGGCCAGTCCGTCGCGGCGTTCGCCGATGTCACGGTAATAGGCCAGCAGGCCCTCGCTGCCTTCCACCACCTGGCACAGCTCGCTGACCGGGAAGCCCCACTCCTTGAGCTGGGCCAGCGTGGCCGAATGGGTCGGCGGCAGTTCACCGTCCTGCACGTCGCCGATGCCGTAGGCGTAGAAGCTCAGCTTGCGCCGCGCGCTCATCTTCGGGTCGAGCTGGCGCAGCGAACCGGCGGCGGCATTGCGCGGGTTGGCCAGCACCTTGCCTTCGTGCAGGCGCGCATCGGCGTTGTAGGCCTCGAAATCGGCGCGGGCCATGTAGACCTCGCCGCGCACTTCCAGCACCTGCGGCCAGCCACTGCCCTGCAGCGTGTGCGGGATCACCTTGATCTGGCGCAGGTTGGCGCTGACGTCCTCGCCGGTGGTGCCGTCGCCACGGGTGGCGCCCTGCACGAACCGGCCGTCTTCGTAACGCAGGCTGATGGCCAGGCCGTCGAGCTTGGGTTCGGCGGAAAAACGCACGACATCGCGACGCAGGCGCTCGGCGATGCGGCGCACGAAATCCTGCACTTCCTCATCGCTGAAGGCGTTGCCCAGCGACAGCATCGGCACCGCGTGGCGCACCTCGGCAAAGCGCGAGGCCGCCTTGCCCCCCACCCGCTGGGTCGGCGAATCGGCATTCACCAGCTCCGGGTGGGCCTGTTCCAGCGCTTCCAGCTCGCGCACCAGGCGGTCGTACTCGGCGTCGGGAATCAGCTGCTCATCGCGGTCGTAGTAAGCCTTGCCGGCCTCGTCGATCTGGCGGCGCAGGATCTCGGCACGTTGGGCGGGGCTGGGACTCATGCGACAGGCATCCTGGAAGGGCTGTGAATTTTAGGCGCTGCGGCCCAACACGGCCACCCGAGCGCGCGCTCGAAGCAGGTGACCCACGGGTACGCGCCGCAGAATCGACGCCATGCCTTGCCTGCCCCGCCGCGTGGCGCTAGCGTGCCGGCATTGTCCCGCCTTCGGTGTTCCCGCGATGTCATCGACCGTCTCGTCCCGCCGTTCCTTCCTGCAGCTGGCCGGTACCGGCCTGGCCCTGTCCGGTATCGGCCTGGGGCCGGCGACCGCCAGCCCCGCCCTGCCCGCCCGTGCGGCCGGTGCCGGCCCGGTGCTGCTCAACTTCAACGAAAGTCCGTACGGCCCTTCCGCTGCCGCGCAGGCCGCCGCCCGCGACATCGTGGCCGACAGCGGGCGCTACCTGTTCGCACTGGCCGGCGAGCTGCGCGATGCGTTCGCGCAGCAGGAAGGCCTGGCTGCGGACCGCGTGCGGCTGTTCCCCGGCTCCAGCGAACCCTTGAACCGTGCCGCCGTGGTCTGGACCTCGCCCACCGCCGGGCTGGTGGTGGCCGACCCGACGTTCGAAAGCCTGGGGGACCTGGCGGCCGCGCGCGGGGCCACGGTGGAGAAGGTGCCGCTGCGCGCCGACGGTGCGCACGATGTGCGCGCGATGGTCGATGCGGCCACGCGGGTCAACGCCGGGTTGCTGTACCTGTGCAATCCCAACAATCCCACCGGCTCGATCACGCCTGCCGACGACATTGCCTGGCTGCTGGCCAACAAGCCGGCGCAGACCCGCCTGCTGGTGGACGAGGCCTACCTGCAGTTCAGCGCGCAGCGCTCGGTGATCGCGCAGGTGATGCAGCGCGATGACGTGATCGTGCTGCGCACGTTCTCCAAGCTGTACGGCATGGCCGGGCTGCGCCTGGGCGTGGCCGCCGCGCATCCGGACCGGCTGCGCGAGCTGGCCAGCCTGGGCGACAACCCGCTGCCGGTGACGGCGCTGGCGGCAGGGTTGGCGAGCCTGCGTGAGCCGGGGCTGGTGGAACAGCGGCGCGAGCAGAACACCCGGGTGCGCCAGGCCACGGTGCAGTGGTTGGAAAAGCGCGGTTTCCGCTGCCTGCCGACGGAGGCGAACTGCTTCATGGTCGATGTGCAGCGCGATGGCGCGGCGTTCACCAAGGCGATGGCCGAGCGTGGCGTGGTGATCGGCCGCAGCTGGCCGATCTGGCCGCAGGTGGTCCGCGTCAGCGTGGGAACCGAAGCGGAAATGGCGGCGTTCCGCGAGGCATTCGCGGCAGCGGTGGCATCGAACGGATGACGTAACGGTTGGGTTGGCCGCAACGTTTCCCCGCGCCGGTTACCAGCGCGGAGCTTTGGTCAGTGGCGGCGCCTGGTGCTGGCGGTCGTAAGCGCGCAGCTCGTCGCGGATGTGCGCGATGCGCTGGCGGCCCAGGCTGGCCTTGCTGTCGTCAAGCACGACGGCATCGAGCAGCTCGGCCATGCGCTCCACGGTCGGCAGCATCTTTTCCCAGGCATCCAGCGCGGTCATCGGCGCCGGCAGGGTCAGGAAGAACGCGATGGCCGGTGTTTCCATCTCGCGGATGGTGGCCATGTCGAAGCTGCCCGGCTTCATGATGCTGGCCATGGAGAAGATCGGGCCGCGCTCGGGGTGGCCTTCCACCAGCCGGTGGAAGACGTTCATGTGGCCGAACACCAGGCCGGTCTTTTCCGCGGCCACCACGATGTCTTCGCCGCGCAGCACCTCACCGGCGCGGGCCGCCACGAACAGCGAGACGATCTTGTCGAAATCCTGGGTGGCGCGCTTGCCCAGGTCGCTGGCCGGGCTGGCATCCACCTCGGGCAGGCCCAGTTCGGCCTGGGTCACGCCGTTCTCGTCGGTGAAGCCGGCGCCAGCGGCCCCTGCTTCCTGTTCGCCCAGCAGCGGCTCACGGCGCTGGCCTGCGGCACCTTCGGCACCTTCCACGCGGCGGCCCTGCGATTTTTTCCGCGGCCGGCCAAACAGGAAGATCGCAGCAATCAGCAGCAGGCCGGCGGCCAGGATGCCGATGCGGAGCATTGCCATGTCGGACATTCGAGGGGTCTCCGGCTAAATACGTTCAGGTAAGCATGGCACGTCAGGCCGCGCCCGCCAATCGTGCCGCCTCTTCCAGGTCCACGCTGACCAGGCGGCTGACGCCCGGCTCGCGCATGGTCACGCCCGAGAGCTGGTGCGCTGCCTCCATCGTGGCCTTGTTATGGCTCACGAACAGGAACTGCACCTTCTCGCTCATTTCCTTGACCATGTTGGCCAGGCGGCCCACGTTGGCTTCATCCAATGGCGCGTCCACTTCGTCCAGCAGGCAGAACGGCGCGGGGTTGAGCTGGAAGATCGCAAACACCAGCGCCACCGCGGTCATCGCCTTCTCGCCGCCGGACAGCAGCGAGATGCTGGACACCCGCTTGCCAGGCGGGCGCGCCATGATGGTCACACCCGTGTCGAGAAGGTCTTCACCCGTCAGTTCCAGGTAGGCATGGCCGCCGCCGAACAGGCGCGGGTACAGCTGCTGGACGCCGGCGTTGACGCGGTCGAAGGTGTCCTTGAAGCGGCCGCGGGTTTCGCGGTCGATCTTGCGGATGGCGTCTTCCAGGGTTTCCAGCGCGGTGGTCAGGTCGGTGTTCTGCGCATCCAGGTACTCCGAGCGCTGCGAGGCCTCGCCGTATTCCTGGATGGCGGCCAGGTTGACCGGCTCCAGCCGGCGCATGCGGCCGTCGATCTGGTGCACGGTCTGTTCCCAGTCGCTGATGCGGGCATCTTCGGGCAGGGTGTTGATCACATCCTGCAGCACGAACCCGGCCTTCTCGACCGAGGCGGTGAGCTGTTCTGCGCTGAGCACCAGCGCCTGCTGGTCGAGCTTGCGCTGGGAAATGCGCTCGCGCTGGGCCAGGGCCTGCTCGTCACGCTGGTGGCGGGTCTGTTCGAAGGTGCGCAGTTCGGCATCGATGCCTTCCAGCAACGTGCGCGCTTCGCCCAGCACGCGGTCGGCGCGTACGCGCTCGCCCAGGGCGTTCTGGTGTTCGGCTTCCAGGCTCAGCACCGGCGAATCGCCGTCGTCGAGCTGCGAATGCAGTTCGCCCAGGCGCGAATCGAGCTGGCCACGCTGGGTGCTCATGCGCTCCAGGGCCTGGCTCAGCGAAGCCACCTGGGTACGCTGCGATTCGAGGGTCAGGGCCAGCGAATGCGAACTCTCGCGCACGCTGCGCGCGGCTTCGCGGGCGCGGTCACGGGCTTCGCCGAGCTGGCGGCGTTCGCTCTCCAGCGCATGCCGGACCGATTCCAGGTCGCCCATACTGTTGACCGCTTCATCCAGGCGCGCACGTGCTTCGCGCACCTGTTCGCGGCTGGCGTCCAGGGTCTCCAGCAGCTGCGAGAGCTCGCCTTCGATACGGTCGATGCGGGTGCGGGCGGCCTCGACCTTGCCCTGCTGGCTCTGCAGCTGGCCACCGAGTTCGGACACGCTGCGGTGGGCCACGTACAGCTGGCGCTGGGCGTCTTCGCGCTGCTGTTCGCCGGCCAGCAGCTGGTCACGGAATCCGGCCAGCCGGTTTTCCAGTTCGGCTTCGCGTTCCTGCAGGGTATCGATCTGTTCGCGCAGGCTGACGATTTCGCGTTCGCGCAGCAGCGCGCCCTGCTTGGCCGCGCCGGAGCGCGACACGCGCACCCAGCCCTCGCCCAGGCGTTCGCCGCCGCGGGTGATCACCGAATCGCCCTCGCCCAGCGAGGCCTGCAGCGCCCGCGCCTGTTCCAGGTCCTCGGCGGCGTGCAGGCGGGCCAGCAGCCGGCGGATCGCGGTGGGGCCCTCTACCTTGGCCGCCAGCGAGGTTGGGGCGACCTGCAGCGGGCCCTGGTCGGCCGAGACCAGCGCGATGCGCCCGTCACCCAGCTCGGCCAGCGCGCCGACCAGCTGTTCCGGGGCGTCCACCAGCACGCCCTCGATCAGCTGCCCCAGCGCGCTTTCCACGGCGTTTTCCCAGCCGCTTTCCACCGTGAGCCGTTCGCCCACGCGCGCGCCCGAATCCAGCCCGTGCTGCTTGAGCCAGGCCACGGCTGCGCCCTGCTCCTGGCCGAGCGCGGCCTGCTGCAGGGTTTCCAGCGAGGACAGGCGGCCGCGCGCGGCCTGGGCCTGCTTGCGGATCTCGGCCAGCTCGGTCTGCCCGGTGCGCTGGCGGTCCTGCAGCCCGGCCACGGCTTCCTTGCGGGCTTCCACCTGCTCGGTCAGGCCGTCCAGCGAGGCCTTCTGGGTTTCGTGCTGGAGCTGCAGTTCTTCGAACACTTCGGCCAGCGCGTCCAGGTCCAGCCCGGTGCGCTCGCCCGTGAGGGCTTCGCGGCGACGATCGGCTTCGAGCACCTGGCGGTCGAGGTAGTCGACGCGGGTGCGCTCGACTTCGCCGGCGCGCGAGGCTTCGGAGGTGGTGCGGGTATGCGCTTCCCAGCGCGCCTGCCAGTCGGCCAGCTTGGCCTCGGCGTCGCGCAGGGATTCCTGCTTGATCTCGTTTTCTTCCTGCAGCTGTTCCAGCTGCGGCTCGGCCAGCTCAACGGCTTCACGCAGCACCATCAACCGGGCTTCGTCGCCGCTGATGTGCTGGCCCAGCTCGGCCAGCGCCTGCTGGGTTTCGTCGCGGGCCTTGTGCAGGCGCTGGGACATTTCGCGCTGGTGCTGGATCTGCTGTTCCAGCCGGGCCAGGGTGCTGCCGACCTGGTAGACCTCGGCCTGGGCGGTGCTCAGGGCATCGGCGGCCTCTTCGCGGCGCACGCGGCTGGTTTCGATGCGGGCTTCGGCGTCGCGCTGTTCGGCGATGAACTGCTGCAGGCGGGTTTCTTCCTGGGACAGCGCTTCGCGCAGGCCCCCAAGGCGGGTATCGAGGTTGCGGAATTCGAGCGCCTTCCACTCGGCATCCTTGACCCGGCGTTCTTCCTGCAGGCCCTGGTACTGCTCGGCCTGGCGGGCCTGGCGCTTGAGGTGTTCGAGCTGCTTGCCGATTTCCTCGCGCAGGTCACCCAGGCGGTCGAGGTTCTCGCGGGTGTGGCGGATGCGGGTCTCGGTTTCCTTGCGGCGTTCCTTGTACTTGGAGATGCCAGCAGCTTCTTCGAGGTACACGCGCAGGTCTTCGGGGCGGGCTTCGATGATCTGGCTGATCATGCCCTGTTCGATGATGGAGTAGCTGCGCGGGCCCAGGCCGGTGCCGAGGAACAGGTCGGTGATGTCGCGGCGGCGGCACTTGGTGCCGTTGAGGTAGTAGTTGCTGCTGCCGTCGCGGCTGACGGTGCGCTTGACCGAGATTTCGTTGAACGAGGCGTACTCGCCGCTGATGGTGTGGTCGGTATTGTCGAAAATCAGTTCGACGGTCGCCTGCGACACGGGCTTGCGCGCGGACGAGCCGGAGAAGATCACGTCGGTCAGCGAATCGCCACGCAGGCGGCTGGCCGAGCTCTCGCCCATGACCCAGCGCACGGCATCGATGATGTTGGACTTGCCACAGCCATTGGGCCCGACCACGCCGGTCATGTTGGTGGGCAGATGCAGGGTGGTCGGGTCTACGAAGGACTTGAAGCCGGACAACTTGATCGTGGACAGACGCATGGCGTGGTTGGCTTTAGGACAGTCGCGATGGGCCGAGTATAACGGCGCGGGTGTTTTGCGGGCGGTTGGGGCTTTTGGGGCCAAAGCCAAAGCCAAAGCCTTGGGCTCGGAGGCTGTCGGTCAGCGGGTCGGGGTGGGTGGGTTGTCGGGACACGCCGCAAGTACGTCCGTGTAGGCTCGTTCGCGCCATCCATGGCGCTCTACGGTCCCGCCAAC
>NZ_JASCOP010000063.1:0-22527 GCF_029959395.1 Stenotrophomonas sp. PS02300 | reverse complement strand
GCCCCCAACCCCCCGGCCCCCCCCCCCCCCCCGGGCCCCCCCCCCCCCCCCCCGCTACCGGATGGCGGCCGTTGGTTGATTGATCCCGATCCCGATGGGCCCGTAGCAATTCGTAGCCCCGGCCGTTGGCCGGACACCGCGCGCAGCGCGGCCCAAGCATCCGAAGCCAATCACCTGCCGATGGCAGAAGGTCGTCCGGCGTTTAGACCGGCCGAAGTCCACCATCAGACCCCCATGTACCGGCCGGGCCGATGGTTGAACATCAGCACCAGGCTCAACACCACCGCGCCGATCGCCGAATACATCACCTTGTCCGGCGAGAGCACGAAGAACGCCACGCCCATCAGCAGCGTGTCGAACGACATCTGCACCTTGCCCGCGCTCCAGCCACGGGTACGCTGCAGGTACACCGCCAGGATGCCGATGCCGCCCAGGCTGGCGCGGTGGCGGATGTAGAACAGGATGCCCAGCCCGGCCAGCGCGCCGCCGACCAGCGCCGAATACAGCGAACTCATGTGGGCGAAATCGGCCCAGCGCGGCAGCAGGTCGGTCAGCACGCCGCAGGCGGTGACCGCCGCGAAGGTTTTCAGGGTGAATTCCCATCCCATGCGCCGCACCGCCACCCAGTAGAACGGCAGGTTGACCAGCACGAACACCAGGCCGAAGTTCCAGCCGAACGCGTAGTGGGCCAGGAACGCCAGGCCGGCCATGCCGCCGATCATCAGCCCGCCCTTGGCGAAGATCGCCAGGCCCAGCGAGGCCACCAGGGTGGCCAGGATCATGCCCTGCACGTCCTCGGCCACCGAATGGCGCAGGGCGATGGCGTCGGCCACGGTGCCGGCGCTGTCCGGCGGCGGGGTCAGCGGGCCGGCGGTGACCAGATGGCCGTCAGCGTCGTCGCACGGCGCGGGGCCATGGGATTCAAGGGACATGGGGGGTGGGGCCAGACACGTGGGGAGCGGTATTAGACACGATCCGCGTGACAGTTGCAGGTGAAATCGATTCATCCCGCCCCTCAGCCGGCCCGGTCCCTCAGATGGTGCGCTACCAGCGCGTTGGCGTGCCCGTTTCCCAGCCCGTGCTGGTCCTTCAGGAACGTGACCAGCGCCATGTGCCTGAGCCCGCCCTGGGTGGCCAGCAGGGCAAGCCAGTGACCCACTGGCTGCCCATAGGTCTTTTCGATGGACGGGAAGTACGACGCGGGGCCTTTGACCGGGGTGTTGTCGCTCATGACCTGTTCCTTGCAGAGGGGTTCACCCAGTACGACGTTGGTCAGCGCACGAAATCGACATCCGTGCCCACCAACGGTGGGCACCTACCGGCCGGGGTCCCGCCCCCGCCACACCGGTAGCGCACGACCGTTGGTCGTGCGCTTCATCCGTCAGCGGGTGACCTGCTTCTGCCGTTCGGCGTTGTAGCGGTCGCCCACGATGGCGATGCCGTCCAGCGCCGCGGCGATCTGCTGCTGGTCGGCCTCGTGCAGGGTCAGCTCGACGGCGGCCAGGTTCTCTTCCAGCCGGTGCAGCTTGGTGGTGCCGGGAATCGGCACGATCCACGGCTTGCGCGCCAGCAGCCAGGCCAGCGCCACTTGGGCCGGGGTGGCCTGGCGGGCGGCGGCGATGGCCCCGATGGCCTCGACCAGCGCTTGGTTGGCGCGGCGCGCCTCCACCGCGAAGCGCGGCAGCGAGCTGCGGAAATCGGTGGGCGCGAACTCGGTATCGGCGGTGATCGCCCCGGTCAGGAAACCGCGCCCGAGCGGGCTGAACGGCACGAAGCCGATGCCCAGCTCTTCAAGCACCGGCAGCACGCTCTGCTCCGGCTCGCGCCACCACAGGGAATACTCGCTCTGCAGGGCCGCCACCGGCTGCACCGCATGCGCGCGGCGGATGCTGGCTTCGCCGGCTTCGGACAGGCCGAAATGCTTCACCTTGCCCTCCGCGATCAGGTCCTTGACCGTGCCGGCAACCTCTTCGATTGGCACGTTCGGGTCTACCCGGTGCTGGTAGAACAGGTCGATGCGGTCGGTCCTGAGCCGCTGCAGGCTGGCCTCGCAGACGGCGCGGATGTTCTCCGGGCGGCTGTCCAGCCCCAGGTCGGCATTGGCTTCCTTGAACCCGAACTTGGTCGCAATGACCACCTGGTCGCGGTACGGCGCCAACGCCTGGCCCAGCAGTTCCTCGTTGCGGAACGGGCCGTAGACCTCGGCGGTGTCGAAGAAGGTCACGCCGCGCTCCACCGCCGCGTGCAGCAGCGAAACGCCGGCGCTCACATCAGGCGCGGTGCCATAGGCATGGCTCAGGCCCATGCAGCCCAGCCCAAGCGCGGAAACGCGCAGGCCGCTGTTGCCAAGGGTTCGTGTCTGCATGGGGGTGCTCCTTCCAGTGGGGAGCCCCACGATACGCCCGCTGCCGCCGGCGATTGCACCGGCGGGACCACTGGTGGTCATGAGCAGATTTCATCAATGGCGCCTGCGCGCGCAGGCGCCATCTGCCCGCCTCAGCTTTCGGCCACGGTGCCGATCACGGCCAGCAGGAGCAGCAGGCCACCGGCGATGATCACCAGGATGTGCCAGACGTTGAACCGGTCCATGCGCTCCATGTCGACCCGTTCATCCTGGTGGTAGCGACGCAGCAGGCTGTTGACCGGCAGCAGCGGTACGAACGTGAACAGCGCCAGCAACCAACCGGCGTTGGGCAGCCGGCTGGCGAAGTTGAGCAGGAAGTAGGTCACGGCCAACAGTCCTGGCGCGAAGGCCAGTTCGCGACGCCGGCTGCTGGCCGCGTCACTCAGGTCGCGGAAGCAGAAGAACGACCAGATCGGTGAAAACAGCGCGCGCGCCCAGGGCCACTGGTCGCCGCCGGTCTCGCGCTTGATCGCCTGCCAGTTCCGCCAGAACCAGTACATCGGGTAAAGCCCGAGCGTGGTGGGTGACAGCAGCACCATTTTCAGCGTGGAGGGCGAATAGTACTCGGCCGCATCGGATATCGCCCGTGCCTGGGACTGGGATTCCGGCAGCGTGCCGGGCAAAGCAGGTGGCATCGGGATGGTCGCCGGTGCGCGGTAGGGATCATGCAATTCCATGTGCATTCTCATCATTGGCAGTGTCACCGGCGCGGTGCCGGCCCCTTGAAACACCACTTACAACAAAGGCGCGCCGGCATTGCACCGTACGCGCCCTGGTTCCGCGCCCGCAGGTTCAGCGGACTTCGGAAATCTCCACGCCGTCCAGGCCCTGCGACAGCGTGCGCGCATCGCCGCCCTGCGAGAGCTTGATGCGCAGGCGCACCTCGTTCTGCGAATCGGCGTAACGCAGTGCGTCTTCGTAGCTGATCTCGCCGGCCTGGTAGAGCTCGAACAGGCTCTGGTCGAAGGTGCGCATGCCCAGCTGCACCGACTCCTTCATCACTTCCTTGAGCTTGTGGATCTCTCCGTCGCGGATGTAATCCTGCACCAGCGGCGTGCCCAGCATGATTTCCATCGCCACCTTGCGCGACTTGCCATCCGGCGAGGGCACCAGCTGCTGGGCGACCACGCCCTTGAGGTTCAGCGACAGATCCATCAGCAGCTGGTTGCGGCGGTCTTCCGGGAAGAAGTTGATGATGCGGTCCATCGCCTGGTTGGCGTTGTTGGCATGCAGGGTGCACAGCACCAGGTGGCCGGTTTCGGCGAACGCGATGGCGTGGTCCATGCCTTCGCGGGTACGCACTTCGCCGATCATGATCACGTCCGGCGCCTGGCGCAGGGTGTTCTTCAGCGCCGCTTCCCAGCTGTCGGTGTCGATGCCCACTTCGCGCTGGGTGATGATGCAGCCTTCGTGCTTGTGCACGAATTCGATCGGGTCTTCGATGGTGATGATGTGCCCGGTGGAATTCAGGTTGCGGTAGCCGATCATCGCCGCCAGCGAGGTGGACTTACCGGTACCGGTCGCACCCACGAACAGGATGATGCCGCGCTTGGTCATTGCCAGCGTCTTGATGATCGGCGGCAGGCTCAGCTCTTCCACGGTGGGAATGCGCGTTTCAATGCGGCGCAGGACCATGCCGACCTGGTTGCGCTGGTAGAAGCAGCTCACGCGGAACCGGCCCACGCCGGACAGGCCGATGGCGAAGTTGCACTCGTGGGTCTTTTCGAACTCTTCGCGCTGCGCCGGCGTCATCACGTTCAGCACCAGGTCGCGGCTCTGCTGCGGCGTGAGCGGGGTCTGGGTGATGGGCGAGATCTTGCCGTTGACCTTGATCGCCGGCGGCATGCCCGCGGTGATGAAGAGATCCGACGCCTTCTGGTGCGCCATCAGCTTGAGGAACGAGGTGAAGTCGATGGTGGTGCTGGTGGTGTTCATGGCGATGTGCTCCGGAAACCTTGCCGAGGGCCGGGCAGAGCCCGGCGCTGCCGTCATTCGAAGATGCGCTTGTCCTTGGCGTATTCCTTGGCCTGGTTGCGCGTGATCAGGCTGCGCTTGACCAGGTCCTGCAGGTGCTGGTCGAGCGTCATCATGCCCATCTGCTGGCCGGTCTGGATCGCCGAGTACATCTGCGCCACCTTGTCTTCGCGGATCAGGTTGCGGATGGCCGGGGTGCCGACCATGATTTCCCACGCTGCGGTACGCCCGCCGCCCACCTTCTTCAGCAGCGCCTGCGAAATCACCGCGCGCAGCGATTCGGACAGCATCGAGCGCACCATCGGCTTTTCGCCGGCGGGGAACACGTCGATGATGCGGTCGATGGTCTTGGCCGCCGAGCTGGTGTGCAGGGTGCCGAACACCAGGTGGCCGGTTTCGGCGGCGGTCAGCGCCAGCCGGATGGTTTCCAGGTCGCGGAGTTCGCCCACCAGGATGATGTCCGGGTCTTCACGCAGTGCCGAACGCAGTGCTTCGTTGAAGCCGTGCGTGTCGCGGTGCACTTCGCGCTGGTTGATCAGGCACTTCTGCGAGGTGTGCACGAATTCGATCGGATCCTCGACGGTGAGGATGTGGCCATATTCGTTCTTGTTGATGTAGTCGATCATCGCCGCCAGCGTGGTCGACTTGCCCGAACCGGTCGGGCCGGTCACCAGGATCAGGCCCTGCGGCTGGTCGATCAGCTCGCGGAAGATCGGCGGCGTGTTCAGGTCTTCCAGGGTCAGCACTTCGGACGGAATGGTACGGAACACCGCACCGGCGCCACGGTTCTGGTTGAACGCGTTGACGCGGAAGCGCGCCAGGCTGGGAATCTCGAACGAGAAGTCGACTTCGAGGAACTCCTCGTAATCGCGACGCTGCTTGTCCGACATGATGTCGTAAACGAGCGCGTGGACCTGCTTGTGGTCCAAGGCAGGAATGTTGATGCGACGGACATCGCCGTCCACGCGGATCATCGGCGGCAGGCCTGCCGACAGATGAAGGTCCGACGCTTTGTTCTTAACGGAAAACGCCAACAGCTCGGCGATATCCATACGCTGCTACTCCCCATAGACTGCTGCGACTGGAAGGATCTTTCCCCGGTCGGCAGTATAGCCTCCCTGATCCACCGCGATATCTCTTTCTAGAGCTGCCCCTTGAGCACCCCGCCCGTGACCGCCCTGCCCCTGTCCACCCTGCTGCTGAACCTGCACAACGCGGCCACGGCCGCCGGGCGGCCACCGCCGCGCCTGCTGGCGGTGTCCAAGACCCAACCGGCCGATGCGGTGGCCGCACTGGCGGCGCAGGGCCAGCGCGCGTTCGGCGAGAACTACGTGCAGGAAGCGGTGGCCAAGATCGATGCACTGGCAGCCTTGGGCCTGGAGTGGCACCTGATCGGGCACCTGCAGTCGAACAAGGCCGACCTGGCCGCGCAGCGCTTTGACTGGGTGCAGAGCGTGGACCGGGCCAAGCTGGTTACCGCGCTGGCCGCGCACCGCCCCGACGCATTGCCGCCGTTGAACGTGCTGGTGCAGGTCAATATCGACGATGAGGGCAGCAAGCACGGCTGCACGCCCGACGCGGTGCCGGCGCTGGCCGCCGCCATCGCCGCCGAACCGCGCCTGTGCCTGCGCGGGCTGATGGCCATCCCGGCGCCGTGGCCGGACGCCGATCGCCGCGCCCAGGCCTTTGAACGCATGCACGTGCTGTTTGCCGGGCTCTCCCCCCGGTACCCGCAGGTGGATACCCTTTCGATGGGCATGAGCGGGGATTACCCCGAGGCCATTGCCCACGGCGCGACCATGGTCCGCGTCGGCACCGCCCTGTTCGGCGCACGCCATTGAGTTGCCCACCCACCCGTAGCGCGGGGCCCTGCCCCGCTGCCCAGATCACGTACAAGGATGCCCAATGAGCACTTCGATCACCTTCATCGGCGGCGGCAACATGGCGCGCAGCCTGATCGCCGGCCTGGTCCGCCAGGGCACTGCCCCCGGCAACATCCACGTGGCCGAACCGGTTGCCGGGCTGCGTAGCCAGCTCACCACCGACTTCGGCGTGAAGACCTACGCCAGCGCCACCGAAGCGGCCGCGCAGGGCGCGGTATGGGTGCTCGCGGTGAAGCCGCAGGTGCTGCGCGATGTCTGCGCGTCGCTGGCCGACATCGCCCAGGCCCAGGCGCCGCTGGTGGTGTCCATCGCCGCCGGCATCACCAGTGCGCAGCTGCTGCGCTGGCTGGGCGGTGCGGGCGCGGTGGTGCGCGCCATGCCCAATACCCCGGCGCTGCTCGGTGCAGGCGTGACCGGTTTGTTTGCCACCGCAGGCGTCAGCGCCGAACAGCGTGGCCAGGCCGACACCGTGCTGGCCAGCGCCGGGCGCACGGTATGGATCGAGGATGAAGCACGCATGGATGCGGTCACCGCCGTCTCCGGCAGTGGCCCGGCCTACGTGTTCCTGCTGGCCGAGGCGATGGAAGCGGCCGGCATCGCGCAGGGCCTGCCGGCCGACGCCGCGCGCGCGCTGGTGGTGCAGACCCTGCTGGGCGCCAGCCGCATGCTGGACGAATCCGGCGAAGCCCCGGCCGAGCTGCGGCGCCGGGTGACCTCGCCGAACGGCACCACGCAGGCCGCGATCGAGAGCTTCCAGGGCGACGACTTCGACGCGATCGTGGCGCGCGCAATCGATGCGGCGACGCGGCGCGGGCAGGCGTTGTCGGCCGCCAACGATTGACGTAGCGCCACGCCCTGCGTGGCTGGCGTATCAATCGGGCGCCAGCGCACCCAATAGAAACTCTACAAAACTGGCCAGCTTCGGCCGCGGCCGCCGATCCGGCAGATAGACCAGGTGCAACGGCCGCGGCTCGGGCAGGTAATCACCCAGCACCGGCACCAGCCGCCCCGCCGCGATATCGTCGGCCAACAACACCGCCGGCTGCAGGATCAACCCCGCCCCGGCCAGCGCGGCCCGGCGCAACCCATCGCCGTCATTGCACAGCAGCCGCGAATGCGCCGACCAGTCCTGCTCGGGGTAACCCCGCAGGCGCCAGCCGTGCCCACCGCGCCAGGCCAGGTGGGTCAGGCAGTCATGCGCGTGCAGCTCCGACGGGTGGGTCGGCACGCCACGCCGCTGCAGGTAGGACGGCGCCCCACAGATCTGCATTGCATACGGCGGCAGCGGCCGCGCCACCCACTCGGCCGACCCCAGCTGGCCCATCCGCACCACCGCGTCGAACTGCTCTTCAATCAGGTCCACGCGCCGGTTGCTCAGGTCCAGTTCGACGCTGACCTGCGGAAACGCCGCCAGGTAATCCGCCACCAGCGGTGCCAGCACGCAGCTGCCCCAGGTCACCGGCGCGCTGATGCGCAGCACGCCCTGCGGCTGCGCCTGCAGCCCTTCCACGCTGGCCTCGGCCTGCTGCACCTGCTCCAGCACGGCGCGGCAGCCGGCCAGGTAGTTGCGGCCGGCATCGGTGAGGCTCTGGCTGCGGGTGTTGCGCTGCAGGAGGCGCACGCCCAGGTGGGCCTCGAGCTGCTGCAGGTACTTGCCCACCATCACCGGCGACACCCCCAGCTGCTGGGCGGCGGCGCTCAGGCTGCCCCGGTCGACCACGGCCGCGAAGGCCTGCATGCAGCGTAGGGTGTCCATTGAAAACTCCTGGTTAGGAATCTGCAAAGCATACGCCGGTTACCAAACCCGGTAACCCGGTGCAGACTGGCTCCATTCCTTCTGGAGCAACCGGCATGAAGATTCTTCTCGTAGGCGCCAGCGGCACCCTGGGCCAGGCCGTCGCCAGCACGCTGGGCGTGCACCACCAGCTGATCCGCGCCGGCCGCCACGGCGGCGATGTGCAGGTGGACCTGACCGACGATGCCAGCGTGCAGGCACTGTTCGAGCAGGTGGGCACGGTGGATGCGGTGGTGGCCGCCACCGGCCGGCTGCACTTCGGGCCACTGGCCGACATGCAACCGGCGCAGTTCAACCTGGGCCTGCAGGACAAGCTGCTGGGCCAGGTGCGGCTGGCGCTGGCCGCGCAGCATCACCTGAGCGTGGGCGGCTCGATCACGTTGACCAGCGGCATCGTCGGCGCACAGCCGATCCGCGATGGCGCCAATGCAACCGCCGTCAATGCGGCGCTGGAAGGGTTCGTGCGTGCAGCGGCCTGCGACCTGTTGCCGCGCGGCCTGCGCATCAACGTGGTGAGCCCGAACGTGCTGGTGGAATCGATGGACGATTACGGCGCGTATTTCCCCGGGTTTGAGCCGGTGACCGCGCACCGCGCCTCATTGGCCTACCAGCGCAGCGTGGAAGGCGTGCAGAGCGGGCAGGTCTTTACCGTCTGGTAACCATCAGCCCCAGCGCTGCGGGCCATCGCCCTGCTCGCCCAGCGCATCGCCCGGGTTGGCCAACCGGCAACGCTTCAACGACAGGCACCCACAGCCGATGCAATCGGTGAGCTGGTCGCGCAGCAGCAGCAGTTCCTCGATGCGCTGGTCCAGCTCGCCGCGCCATAGCGCCGACATCTTCGCCCACTCGGCGCGGGTCGGCGTCTTGTTTTCAGGCAGCGCGTCAAACGCATTGGCCACCGCTTCCAACGGCATGCCCACCCGCTGCGCCACGCGGATCACCGCCAGCCGGCGCAGCACGTCGCGGCTGAAACGGCGCTGGTTGCCGGCCGTGCGCAGGCTGCGGATCAGCCCCTTGCGCTCATAGAAATGCAGCGCCGATACCGCCACGCCGCTGCGACGTGCCACGTCGCCTACACTCAGCTCCTGCGCGATCACTGCTTGACCTCAACCATGGTTAAGGTGTCATCGTGCGGCACCTCGCGGTGTGCCGCAAGCACCGCGCTTCTTCGTTGCCTGGAATCCGCATGTCTTCCGATGTAGCTGCACTGCCTGCCGACGCGCCCACGTCGATCCTCTCGCCGCGCTACCGCGCCACCACCATCGGCATGGTCGCGCTGGTGTCGCTGCATGCCTTCGAGGCACTGGCAGTGGCCGCCGCCATGCCCACCGTGGCGCATGAACTGGACGGCCTGCGCCTGTACGCGCTGGCCTTCGGCGGCACGCTGGCCACCAGCGTGATCGGCATGACCCTGGCGGGCCGCTGGAGTGACCGGCTCGGGCCGGCGCGGCCGTTGTGGCTGGGCCTGTGCTGTTTCATCGCCGGCCTGCTGGTGGCCGGGCTGGCCCAGCACATGCCGGTGCTGGTGATCGGCCGGCTGCTGCAGGGGCTGGGCGCGGGTGCCATTTCGGTTTCGCTGTACGTACTGGTCGGGCGCACGTTCCCCGAATCGCTGCGGCCACGCGTCTTTGCCGCGTTTTCGGCAGGCTGGGTGGTGCCCTCTCTGATCGGGCCGGCCATCAGCGGCCTGATCGTGCAGCACGCCGGGTGGCGCTGGGTGTTCCTGGGCGTGCCGCTGCTGGCCATTCCGGCCGCGCTGCTGCTGCGACCGGCCCTGCGCGCGGTGCCGGCGCTGGCGGCCGCGCCGCGTTCGGAGGGCAGCGTGGTGCGCTGGGCGATCGGTGCGTCGGTGGGCGCGCTGCTGCTGTACGTGGGCGGCCAGCAGGTCGGCTGGCCGGCACTGGCGGTGCTGCTGCCGGCGGTGGCGCTGCTGGCGCTGTGCAGCTGGAAGCTGCTGCCGCGCGGCACCCTGCGCCTGCGCCGTGGCCTGCCCAGCGTGATCGCCCTGCGCGGTATTGCAGCATCGGCGTTCTTTGGCTGCGAAGCATTCCTGCCGCTGCTGCTGCAGCGCGAGCGTGGCCTGAGCCCGCTGCTGGCCGGGGTGGCGTTGAGCCTGGGCGCGCTGGGCTGGTTCAGCGGCTCGTGGTTCCAGGGCCATGGCGGCCAGGGGCTGTCGCGCCGGCAGCTGCTCACCGCCGGCGCGCTGCTGATGTGCACCGGCATCATCGGCACCGCACTGGCGATCCAGCCGGGCGTACCGCTGGCCTTGGCGCTGGCGGGGTGGACCCTGACCGGGCTGGGGATGGGGCTGATCTACCCCAGCCTGTCGGTGCTGACGTTGTCGCTGTCGCCGCCGGCGCAGCAGGGCGCGAACACCTCCGCCCTGCAGTTGAGCGAAGCGCTGGGCGTGGCCACCACGCTGGCCATTTCCGGCTCGCTGTTCGCCCTGATGCTGTCGGTGGATGTGACCCTGGGCTATCTGCAGACGTTCGCGATCATGTTGCTGCTGGCCGCCGCGAGCGTGGTGGTGGCGCGGCGGGTTTGATCGCTACGGCGCCACCTCTTCCAGGTCCTCGCGCAGGATCCGGCGGATCTCCAGCACCGCCTGCGGGGTTTCCTGCACGCTGTGGCCGGAGATGATCACCTTCTCCGACACCGCGCCGGGCAGGTGCGCGCTCCAGTAGGGCACCAGGCCGTCGTCGGACTTCTCCAGCGGCACCTCGGGTTTGCGCTGGGCGATGATCGAGTGGTACTTCAGGCCGGGCATGATCGGCAGGGCGGCGGCCGCCTTCACGAACGGGTCGGTGGCCTTGAGGTTGTCGATGCTGTTGGGGATCTGCAGCTTGGTGGCCTGCGCCGACTGCACTTCCGATTGCTGCAGCGCCTGGAACACATCCTCGAACTTGCCGAGGATGGTGATCGGCAGGCGCACCAGGCGCCCGATGAAGCGCCCTACCCGGTTGCCCGCGATATCGGTGCCCTGGTGGGGTGCGGCGATGAAGATGGCGCGCTCCACGTTCGGTTCGGCATCGAAGTGCAGCAGCGGCCCCAGTTTGGCCTGCACGCGCTTGAGCCGCTCACCCTTCAGGTCGTAGTTGGCCAGCAGCTGGTTCCACAACGTGTCGCCGGAACTGGTGACCAGCAGGCGGGCCAGCACGCCGCCCATGCTGTGGCCGATGAACACCATGTCCTTCGACGCACGCGAGGTGCCCTTTGGATCGAAATGCCGGAGCGTGTTGTCGAACGCCTGGTCGATCTCGTAGCGGTTCAATGCGATCGGCGCATTGGTCGGGTAGTACACCTGCCACACCTGGAAGTGCCTGCGCAGCTCGGGGTCGCCCAGGATCTCGTTGGCCACGTTCACCCACGCTTCCGGGCTGCTGCCCAGCCCATGCAGCATGAAGATGATGCGGCGGTCCGGATCCCACGGCTGCATCAGGTACATGTGCGGTTCGGCAATGCCTTCGCTCAACCCGAACAGCGTGCGCAGCGACTGGGTGGCAAAGCCGGACTGCGCCAGCCACATGCCGTAGGCGGCGGTGAAGTTGCCGGCCAGCGGCACTTTTTCGCCATGCAGGTCCACGCTTTCGGTGGACTCGGGCGAGTACACGTCGAACAGCACCTGGGTGGTATCCAGCACCTGCTCCAGCGTATCTCCCTTGAAGCGCAGCAAGGCGGTGGCATTGATCGCCGACATCTCGCTGTACTGCGGAATCTCGGCCTTCTCGCCGTCCAGCGGCGCGATCAGCTTGGGCGGGTCCATCACCACCACCAGCTCGGCACCGAACCCGTCGCGGCGATAGGTACTGCGCAGCCCGGCGAAACTCACCGAGGACGCCGACACCATCGTGGTGGGAATGCTGGTCAGGCGCAGCTCGTCGAAGTCCGAGGTCAGCGTCCAGCGCTCGCCCGCCACCGCGGCGTTGTAGTCCTCGCCTTCCAGCGCGCTTTCGCGGCTGCGCTTGAACACCACCGTGGCGGTCTGTTCGGCGGCGTAGTTGTAGTAGTCGCGCACCTGGGTCTGGCGGTCTTCGAACGCGCGGTCCGACGGGGTGCGCCCGCTGAAGAACAGATAGGCATACGCATACCGCGCTGCTTCCAGCCAGGCATCCAGCGCCGCGTCGGACATCGGGGTCTTGTCGCGGTCCTTCGGCTTGGGCGTGAGCGCCAGCGCGTTCTTCACCCACAGCTCGGACAGCGTCGAGAGCCGCTGTTCCTCGGGCAGGTCGCGGGTGTCCTTCAGGGTCGTCTCGCAGGCGGCCACGTCCTTCTCGCACAGCGCCACGTCCAGCCCGATCACGCTCAGCGTCTCCTGCGAGGCCATGCTGAACTTGCCGGAGGTGAGCACGTCGCCGCGCTTGCTGGCCAGGTAATCGGTGGGCGAGACCTGCTTCATGGTGACCATGGCGCAGCCGCTGGAGAGCAGCAGCGACAGCAGCACCGCCAGCAGGGGCACGCCACGGCGCAGGAGACGGCTCATGGCGTCACCTCCGGATCAATGCCCGGCACGCCGGCGCGGATCAGCTGCGAGAAGCGCGGATCATCCCCGGCCGCCCGCGCGCGATCGGTGATGCGCCCGCGTGCCTTCAGCGTGGCGAAGTCCACGCCGGGCGTGAGCACGCCCAGGTCACGCGCGTACTCGGCGAAATAGCCGGAGGCGAGCAGCCGGTAGTCCAGCGGCAACCCCGGCGCGATCTGCTTGGCCAGCTCGTACACGATGGTGGTGCAGTTGCTGGTCAGCGTGTTGTAGAACGCCGGTGCCGCGTCCAGCTTGCGCGCCTCGCCCAGGTAGGACACGAACAACCCCTTGAGCTGCTCGCGGGTCATCCCCTTCAGGCGATACAGGTACACATCCTCGCCGCGCACGTTGCTGCGCACCCGCACGATGTCGGTTTCCTCGGCCGCCACCAGGGTCATCTCGAACTTGCGGAAGAACCCGCCCAGCGCCGAGAACGATTCGCCGCGCTCCTTGCGGATCTCCAGCGAGAACACCAGCTGGCGGCCGTCGGCGAACCCGAACGACACCAGAGTGTGCGCGATCATCGGCCCCATCCAGTACGACAGCACCAGGTCGGCCGAACGCAGCTGGTCCAGGTCGTACTCGCGGCGCTCCCAATGCACGTCGTGGTCGTCATCGGTGCGCCAGGTGAAGTTGCGCACGTTGTCGAGCACCACCTTGGAGCCGTCGAACTCCACCACCTTCAGGCGCTGGGCGACATCATCGGCCCAGACCCGATCCTGGCGCGGGCTGAGCAGCAGCCACCACACGCCGCAGAGCACCAGCGCGGCCACGAACAGCGGGCCCGGCCAGCGCCCGGCACGGGCGCGTCCCACGGCCACGGCCGTGGTGAGCGCGAATGCGCCCCACCCCACCAGCAGCATGCCCTTGAGCCAACCCGGCCCGGGAAGTTGATAGGCCAGCAGCCCGGCCACCCACAGCGCTGCCACCAGCATCAATACGGCCAGCCCCCATCGTCCTGCTGTCTTCACACATCGTTCCGTCGGTTGGTCGGGGCGCTAGTTAGCCATAACCACCGTGTGGGGAACATGTTTCCCTGTTCAGGTTCGCTCAGCGGCGCGGCGCGCCGACTTTCTGCCAAGGCGCCATGCCCTTGCGGGCGCGCGGCAGGGCGCGCCGCAGCGGCAGCCGGCGCGGCATCGGAATGCCCACCCCCGGCGCGGCGGTATCGTCACGGCGCAGGTCCTCGGCGCGCTCGCCCACCAGCAGGGCCGCCATCTCCTCCAAGCCGTTGCGCATCGCCCGGGCGGCTGTCTGCAGGGTATTCATGGCGTGTCTCCAGAGACGAAACGGGGACGGACTACGTTAAGACCGGCGGCGCGTACGGGTCGTGCAGGGGATGTGGCAAAGGGATGAAAGCCGGCCGCCATGGGCTTGTATCTGAGATTCATTTGCGTTCGCATCCTCACCTCCCGATAATCCGGGCCCTCAGTCCCCGAGATCCCCGTCATGCCTGCCCTGTCGCGCCGTTCGCCCTTGCTGCTGCTGGTTCCCACCCTGCTGGCCTCGGCCATGGCCCACGCCCAGGACACCAGCACCGCCCGTACCCTCGACGCGGTCAGCGTGGTCGCCGAGCGCGCCAGCACCGCCACCAAGACCGATACCCCGCTCACCCAGACCCCGCAGGCGATCAGCGTGGTGACCAGCGAGCTGTTCACCGACCGCGGCGCCCGCAACCTGCAGGAAACCCTGCGCTACAGCGCCGGCGTGACCGCCGATGCCTACGGCCTGGACACCCGCAGCGATGGCAGCACCGTGCGCGGCCTGGACCCGGTGCAGTATTTGGACGGCCTGCGCCGCAGCTACGGCTTCAACCCGCTGGCGCGCACCGAGGTGTACGGCCTGGAGCGGGTGGAAGTGCTGCGCGGCCCGTCGTCGGTGCTGTACGGCGCAGGCGCCACCGGCGGCATCATCAATGCCATCACCAAGCGCCCAACCTTCGGCGAGCTGGGCGGTGAAGTGGCCGTGCAGCTGGGCAACTTCGATCGTCGGCAGTTCCAGGGCGACGTGGCCGGCACCTTGAACGACGCCGGCACGCTGGCCGGTCGTTTCGTGGGGCTGGTGCGCGAATCGGGCATGCAGACCGACTACATCGACGATGACCGCGTGTACCTGGCGCCGTCGATCAGCTGGCAGGGCGAGCGCAGCAACCTGACCGTGCTGGCCAGCTACCAGCACGACAAGACCGCATCCAGCCAGCAGTTCCTGCCGGTGGTGGCGACCCTGCATGCACCGGCCGGTTCGCCGCGCCTGGATCCGTCGACGTTCCTGGGCGACCGCGATTTCGACAAACTCGATTCGCGCGTGTACAGCGTGACCGCCCTGTTCGACCACAGCTTCAGCGACAGCATCAGCCTGCGCTCGGCCGTACGCTACCTGGACGGCAAGACCGAGTTCCGCGAACTGTACCCGGACACCTATTCCAATCCGCTGGACCCGTTCATCGATGCCGACAAGCGCGTGCTCAACCGCAACGCCTACGGCGTGCGCCCCGACGTGCGTTCGCTGACCAGCGACAACGCATTGCAGTTCGACTTCGCCACCGGCGCGTTCCAGCACCTGCTGCTGGCCGGCGTGGACTACAGCGATTACCGCGAGAAGTCGTACAACCTCGATGCCACCCCGACCCCGATCGACATCTACAACCCGATCTCCACCGGCGTGACCATCAACGGCTGGGACCGCCTGCCCGACCAGCAGACCACCCAGCTGGGCGTGTACCTGCAGGACCAGATCCGCTGGGCCGACCGCGTCTCGCTGGTGCTGGGCGCACGCCGCGACCATGCGCGCAGCAAGACCGAAGGCCTGCCCAGCCAGACCGACAACGCCACCACCTACCGCGCCGGCCTGATCGGCGAGATCGGCGCGGGCGTGTCGCCGTACATCAGCTACAGCGAGTCGTTCCTGCCGGTGACCGGCCAGGACCTGTACGGCCGTGCGTTCAAGCCGATGCAGGGCGACCAGTGGGAAGGCGGCATCAAGTGGCAGCCGGCGTCGAACATGCTGGTGACCCTGGCGGCCTATCGCATCACCGAGACCAACCGCCAGACCAACGACCCGGACAACGTGTTGAACGTGATCCAGACCGGTGAGATCGAATCGAAGGGCGTGGAAGTAGAGGGCCAGTTCCAGTTCGCGCACGACATCACCCTCACCGCGGCGTACTCGCGCAACAAGGCCGAAGTGACCAAGAGCAACTTCGCCATGGAAGTGAACCAGCGCCTCAACGACACCCCGCAGGAGCTGGCCTCGGTATGGCTGGGCAAGGCCTTCCACCTGGTCGACGACGCGCGCCTGCGCCTGGGCATCGGTGGCCGCTACGTGGGTAACACCCAGTCGCTGGGCTACGGCGGTTTCATCCGCACGCCCAGCTACACGCTGGTGGACGCGCTGGCCGAAGTGCAGGTCACCGACTGGACGATGGCGCTGAACATCACCAACCTGAGCGACAAGAAGTACTTCGCCCCGTGCCGCAATTTCGGTGACTGCTTCACCGGCAACCCGCGCACGGTGACCGGCACGATTTCCTATCGCTTCTGACGGTTTGCCGGGCATGGCCCGGCACTACCGCGCTCGTACCCTCTCCAGCCGCCGCCAGAGAATTCAATGCAACGTTCCACCATCAAAGCCTGGTTCCTGGTCCACAAGTGGACCAGCCTGGTCTGCACGCTCTTCCTGCTGCTGTTGTGCGTGACCGGCCTGCCGCTGGTGTTCGGCGAGGAGATCGCCCACCTCAGCGAACCGCACGTGGACAACCCGCAGCCGCAGGCCGCGCATCGCAACCTCGACGAACAGGTGAGCACCGCCGTGGCGCAGTACCCGGGCAACGTGCCGCTGTTCGTGGGCTGGGACTGGGAAGGCCATACGGTGTACGTCAACACCGGCACCGAGCCGGCCACGCCGCCGCCGCAGATGAAGACCGCGCTGCTCGATGCCAGCAGCGGCGAGGTGCTGCCCGCGCCGCAGTTCAACGAAGGGGTGATGTACTTCCTGTACCGCCTGCACACCGACCTGTTCCTCGGCCTGCCCGGTATGCTGTTCATGGGCGCGATGGGCCTGCTGTTCGCCGTGGCGATCATCTCCGGCCTGGTGCTGTACGGCCCCTTCATGCGCCGCCAGCGCTTCGGCACCCTGCGCACCGGGCGCAGCCGCCGGTTGGCCTGGCTGGACCTGCACAACGTGATCGGCGTGGTCACCCTGGGCTGGGCGCTGGTGGTGGGCATCACCGGCGCCATCAACACGATTGCCAAGCCACTGGAAACCGCCTGGCAGAGCCAGCAGCTGGGCGAGTTCGCCGCGCGTTACGCCGGCCAGCCGCGCCCGACCACGCTGGCCTCGCTGCAGGCCGCGGTGGACACCGCGCGCGCCGCCGAACCCGGCATGCGCCCGGCGTTCGTCAGCTTCCCCGGCACCGGCTACAGCGGCGACCACCACTATGGCGTGTTCATGCAGGGCAACACTTCCCTCACAGAACGCCTGTACCGCCCGGTGCTGATCGATGCGACCAGCGGCGAACTCACCGCCCGGCCGCAGCTGCCCACCTACATGAGCGTGCTGCTGCTCAGCCAGCCGCTGCACTTCGGCGACTACGGCAAGCTGCCGCTGAAGATCCTGTGGGCGCTGCTGGACCTGCTCACCATCGCGGTGCTGGTGAGCGGCCTGTACCTGTGGTTCAAGCGCGGCAGCACCGAAGCGCGGGTAACCGAGATCGAGCGCGCGGAAAAGACCGGGGGTGCCGCATGAGTCCGTTCAAGGCACCTGCCTGGATCGCCGCTGCCAGCGTGCTGGGCCTGGTCAGCGCGCTGATCGGGGACGGTGTGTTCGATGTGGTGTCGTGGGTGATCTTCGCCGCACTGATCGGGCTGGTGGTACGTGCGTGGGTGAAGCGCACGCGCTGATCAGCTGGCCACGTTCCGGGCGAAGTTCACCACCGCCGGTGATACCTCGCCCGCACGCAGGCACAGGTGCAGCTCGAACGCGGCTTCATCGCCGCTGATCGGGCGATACACCACCTCGGCATCGCGGAACCCGGCCATGCTGGCGGGCACCACCGAGATACCCGCCTCCACGGCTACCAGCGACAGCACCGCATGCATGCCGTGCGCCTCCTGCACCACCTCCGGGGTGAATCCTGCCGCCGCGCACAGGCGCACCACCTGTGAGTGGAACCCCCTGCCCTCGCGCGCCGGCCACAGCACGAATGGTTCGTCGGCCAGCGCCGCAATGGCCAGATGCTCCCGCCCTGCCAGTGGGTGCGTGCGCGGCAGCGCGATTGCCAGGCGGTCGCTGTCGAACGCCTGTAGCCGCATGTCGTCGGCCTCGAACACCGGCGGAATCACCACGCCCACGTCGATCCGCTGCTCGCGCAACATCTGGATCTGGCGCGCGGAGGTGGCTTCGATCAGCTCCAGGCGAACGTGCGGGCTGGTTTGGCGGAAGCGGCGGATCACGCCGGGCAGGCGCCCGTACAGCGCGCTGCCCACATAGCCCAGCCGCACGGTACCGGTGCGCCCTGCCGCCGCATCACGGGTGGCGGTAAGCGCGTGGTCGGCCTGCTGCAGCAGCAGGCGCGCTTCGGCCAGCAGCACCGCCCCTGCAGCGGTGAGCCCAAGCGTACGGTTGCCGCGCTGGATCAGCTCGCTGCCGATCTCGTCTTCCAGCTTGCGGATGGCCGCCGTCAGCGGCGGCTGCGACATGTGCAGGCGCGCAGCGGCGCGGTGGAAGTGCAGCTCTTCTGCCACGGCGACAAACTGGCGAAGCAGGCGGAGATCAACCATGGGCATGCGTGCGCTGGACGGAAACCCCGCCAGTATGCCGTGCCGGTGACTACCTGCGCGGTTCCACCGTGGGCTGCGCGATGCGCGACCATTGCGCGGCGATGTCTTCAATGCTGTCGGCGGACGTGGCGCGCAGGTCACGCGGGTACGCCACGTCGTCGGCCTCCACGCTGCGGGTTGCGTGGAACTGGCCGTTGCTGGCGCGCAGGATCCAGCCGCCATCGCGGCAGGCCGCTGATGCAAGGAAGGCAACGCCGGGCGCCACTGCATCCGGGTGCAGCTCATCCGGCTCGCCTTCCACGCCCCACATGCGGGTCTTGGCCACCGGCGAGATGGCATTGACCATGATGTTGTGCGGTGCGCCTTCGGCGGCCAGCACATTGACGATGCCCACCGCCGCCATCTTTGCGGCGGCATACGCGGCCAACCCCTTCTGCACGTACTGCGGATACAGCGCGCGGTCGGAGGTTGTCAGCACGATGCGGCCATGGTGGTTGGCCTGCATCGAGGGCCACGCCGCCTCGGCCAGCCACAGCGGCGCCTTGGCCGCGATGGTCATCATGTGGTCGAAGCGGTCCTCCTCCAGCGCATCGATCTGCTGGTACTCCACCCACCCCGCGTTGTGGATGATGAAGTCGATCCGGCCATGGCGGGCCACGATGTCGGCGACCAGTGCGCGGCAGCCATCGCGCTCGTCGATCGCCGCGTGCGCGGCATGCACCTCCAGCCCGGTACCGCGCAGCAGCGCCACGGTCGCATCGATCCGGCGCGGATCCTGCCCGTTGCCATCCAACCCGGCACCCACGTCGTGCATGACGACCTGGGCCCCGCGCCGGGCCAGCAGCCGGCTGTAGGCCAGGCCCAATCCGCTGGCCGCACCAGTAACCAGCCCAACCTGCCCTTCAAATGAAACATCGTCGTGCGTCTGCATCCGCACAGGATCGTGCTGATGGCACACGCAGCGCCAATACTCCCTGCAGCAGTCCACGATACAAACCGCGTATCGCTCTCGAACGAATCACCGCAGCGGTTCGACCACCACGGCCGTGCCATAGCACAGCACCTCGGTCAGCCCGGTCATGATGTCGGTGGCGTCGTAGCGCATGCCGATGATCGCGTTGGCCCCCAGCATCCGGGCATGCTTGGCCATGTCGCGGTAGGTCTCCTCGCGCGCCTGCTCGCACAGCTCGGTATAGATCGTGATATTGCCGCCGAACAGCGTCTGGATACCGCCCAGGAAGTTGCCGACGATGGAGCGCGAACGCACGGTGATGCCGCGCACCACGCCCAGGTTGCGCGCGACCCGGAAGCCGGGCAGCTCGAATGCCGTGGTCACCATCGAATCATCAAGGCGCGGCCCGGTATAGGGGCGTGCGGAGCTGTTGTAGGGGTCTGCCATGGTTGCCTCGTTGCCAGGGGCGGTCCGCCCCAGATGGTCGGAAGGGTTAATGCGCCTGTAGCCGTCGCGCGCCGAGGATCCAAAGGAGGCATGTCTGAACCAGTACCGCCAACCAAAGCATGCAGTACACGCCCACCGCTGTTCCCTTGGCCACGCGTTGGCTGTCATTGGCGTAGGGCCAGAGCCGCCACGTATCGATCTCGAATACCCACACGCCTGCCAGCAGCAGTGCCGCTGCAAGGATCGTAGCCAGCCATGTGAGCCATGAGCGCGGCTGCGTGCGCACAACCAGCAGGGTCAGTAACAAACCTGCTGCGATGAAAAGCAAAGGAATGCCAATCGCCGTGGTCAGTACACCGGTGTAGTTGGTCGCCAACGCAGTGAGCGGAGCGCAGGAAAATGCCGCGATCAAGGACGTCGCAACCATTCGCTGCCGAGGACTCACGCCCGCAGCCCGTAACGACCCGCACCTGTTGCCTTCAATTCCACATCTGCCAGCGCCATACGCGCCCAGTCAAGCATTGCGGGTGACGGCTCCGGCGCAGGCTTGCGACGCAGCATTTCACCGGCATTCCAGAGCACCCGATACGGCGTGGCGAAAATTCCCGCCAAGCTCCACCAGCCGAGCGTGGCGCAGGAGAGCATGGCCCAGAGGTTGCTGCGGTTGGCGCAGGCGCGGCACGAGAACGTTGTCTCGGTGCTGGTCGTGATAACAAAAACCATCGATGCAATGTAATGTGCGCTGTGCATGTCAGGCTGCTGGTGTGATCTGCCGCATCGCGGGCAGCTGCCGGCCTTGAGCGCACGTGCATGCGCAGCGGCGCGCTCGTCGCTGATGTCTTCGCCCACCATGCGCAGACGCGAGGTATGGAAGCAGTCGATGCCGCAGAACTTCTGCCCCTCCATGGCGAACGCCCCGGTAAGCAGGGACTTCCCACAGAAATCGCAGCGATTGTCCACGCCGGTCTTCAGGTGTTGGTTCCGCCGTGACAGGTGCAGCTCGCCCTCCAGCGCATCGCCCCATTTGCCGCGTTCGCGCAGCACCTGGGTCAAGGCCTGGCGCGCCTCGTCCGTCAACTCCTGCGTCGCCAGCTTCTCCACCAGCGCGTCGGTGTCGAGTTCCTGGAAACGGGCTACGAAGAATTCCGTTGAGTACATGGTCCCCCCTGGACCGGTCGCGCGTGGCAGGGCCGCGTTGCGCTCCGTGCTGACGTGCGTGGTGCTGTCGGAAGCTTAAGGAGCGCGGCAAAAATGAACAAGAACCCCATGGTCTGATCACCCGTCGGCCGTCCTGAACAGATGTTTACCCCAGACCCTATCGGACGTTGTAACTGTACAAACATGTTTGTACAGTTAACTCATCGAAACGCCCCTCTGGCTTCGATCCTGGCCCGGCGCGTCCCGGGCGAATCTGGAATTCACTTCATGTCCCCGGCAAAGAACCACCGGTGGAGCCTGCTGGTGACGGTCGGCATCGCCCTCGTCCTGATCACGCTCGACCATTCCATCCTCTACACCGCGCTGCCCACTCTGGTGCACGACCTCGGCGCCAGCTCCACGCAGGGCTTGTGGATCATCAATGCCTACCCGCTGGTCATGGCGGGGCTGCTGCTCGGGGCCGGCACGCTCGGCGACCGCGTCGGGCATCGCCGCATGTTCCTGAGCGGCATGGTCATCTTCGGCGTGGCTTCATTGGCTGCCGCCTTCGCGCCCAGCCCGCCGCTGCTGATCGCAGCGCGTGCCCTGCTGGCCGTGGGTGCCGCGGCGATGATGCCTGCCACCCTGGCGTTGATCCGGATCACCTTCGGCGACGTGCGCGAGCGCAACCTGGCCATCGCGATCTGGGGCTCGCTTTCGGTGGTGGGTGCCGCGCTCGGTCCAATTCTCGGGGGGCTGCTGCTGGAACGCTTCTGGTGGGGCTCGGTGTTCCTGATCAACGTGCCGGTGGTAGTCGCCGCGTTCGCTGCGGGTTGGGTGCTGGCACCGCACACTGCAACCGACAACGCGCGCCCGTGGGACTGGCTCTCATCTGTGCTGGTCATGTGCAGCCTGTCCGGGCTGGTTGTAGCGATCAAGGAAGTGGCGCATGCGTCGCCTTCGCTGCCGTTGGTCGCAGCCGCATTCGCCATCAGCGTGGTCACCGGTGTGTTGTTCGTGCGCCGCCAGGCACGCCTTCCCTACCCGCTGCTGGAGTTCGGCATCTTCCGCAACCCGGCGTTCAGTGCCGGCGTCATTGCTGCTGCGCTGACCCTGTTTGCCATCAGTGGCGTGCAGCTGGCCACCACCCAGCGCTACCAGTTGATCGCCGGATTCAGTCCACTACAGGCGGGCCTACTGGTGTCTGCCACCGCACTGGGCTGCCTGCCCAGTGCCCTGCTGGGCGGTGCGTTCCTGCACCGCACCGGGCTGCGCCCGCTGGTTGCCGGTGGCCTGTTTACCGGCGCCTGCGGGGTGCTGCTGGCACGGTACGGGTTGCAGGCCGGCATGCCGTGGATGGTCACCGGGCTTGCGCTGCTCGGCCTGGGCCTGGGCGCGGTGATGTCAGTGGCCTCCAGTGCGATTGTCGGCAATGTGCCCGCGCACCGCGCTGGCATGGCATCGTCGGTGGAAGAAGTGTCCTACGAATTCGGCAGCCTGTTCGCGGTGGCGGTGCTGGGCAGCCTGCT
The DNA here is from genome assembly GCF_029959395.1 of Stenotrophomonas sp. PS02300. Lineage (NCBI taxonomy): Bacteria > Pseudomonadati > Pseudomonadota > Gammaproteobacteria > Lysobacterales > Lysobacteraceae > Stenotrophomonas > Stenotrophomonas sp. PS02300. Next base: position 110 of record NZ_JASCOP010000063.1, on the reverse strand, counting down.
GGCCGCGTTTTACGCCGCCGGCCTGGAACTGCCCGCCGGCGCACCGGTTGCGGCGCGCGAGGGCATCACCGAAGCGTTGGCGCTGGCCCGCGCCGACCGTGCGGGCGGGG
>NZ_JASCOP010000062.1:0-23132 GCF_029959395.1 Stenotrophomonas sp. PS02300 | reverse complement strand
AACAAACGGGGGCGCCCCGCGCCCGAACGAAACGCCCGCCTCCACTGGGGGGGGGCGCGGCACGGCGCGGCTGCGCCGCCGGGCCGCGTTCGGCGCGAGGCCCGCGCCAATGCAGGCATGTCCGCGTGCTTCGCACGACAGGACACGCCAGAGCTTACAGGGAGCGCGGCCATGACCGACCGCCGCGACGACGATTTCCGGGTGCGCCCCAGCGCCCCGAAGAACCGGGGCAAGGGTCAGGGCCAGAGCTTCGTTTCCAAGGTGCTCAAGCAGGCCGGCAAAGCCAGCAGCGGCAAGTCAGCGGTACACCGTCCTATCGCTGGCGGCAGCGGTCAGCGCGCCGGCCAGCGGCCCGGCTCACGCTTGGGGCGCGGCCACACGGCGGCGCGTTTCGCCGGCGCGAAGCTGACGCCCATGTCGCGACGCGTGACCATCAAGACCCTGCTGGTCAACCAGCGCAACGCCAGCCCGCAATCGCTCGCCAAGCACCTGCGCTACATCGAGCGCGACGGCGCGGGCCGCGATGGCGAACCTGGCCGGGCCTACGGGCCGCAGGCCGACGAAGCCGACCTGGATGCCTTCAAGGAACGCTGCCAGGACGACCGGCACCATTTCCGTTTCATCGTCTCCCCGGAGGACGGGGCCGAGCTGGACGACCTGCGCACCTACATCCGCCACCTGATGAACCGCATGGAGGCCGACCTAGGGACGCGGCTGGATTGGGTGGTGGTCGATCACTGGAACACCGACAACCCGCACACCCACCTGATCGTGCGCGGGCGCGACGACACCGGCAAAGACCTCATCATCGCCGGGGACTACATCGCCCACGGCTTCCGCCATCGTGCCGCCGAACTGGCGACGGAATGGCTGGGGCCGCGCACCGAACTGGAGATCCAGCAGACCTTGCAGCGCGAGGTGGAGCAAGAGCGGTGGACGAGCCTCGACCGCGCGTTGCAGCGCGAGGCCGGCGAGGATGGCCGGGTGCAGATCGAACGCTTCAACGAACCGACGTTGCAGCGCCAGCGCCTGCTGCTGATCGGCCGCCTGCAACGCTTGCAGCGCCTGGGCCTGGCCGACGAGACGCAGCCCGGCACCTGGGCCGTCCATGCCGATGCCGAGAAGACCTTGCGCGCCCTGGGCGAGCGTGGCGACATTATCCGAACGATGCAGCGTGCCATGAGCGGCCAGCCGCGCGAGCTGGCGGTGTTCGAGCCGGGCGACGACGGCCGCGCCATTGTCGGCCGCGTGGCCGGCAAGGGGCTGGCCGACGAGCTGCACGACCGCGGCTATCTGGTCATCGACGGCGTGGACGGCAAGGCCCACTACGTCGCCTTGAACGCCCGCGACGAGCTGGCGAATTACCCCACCGGCGCGGTAGTGGAAGTGCGCGGTTCCGCCGAGGTGCGGGCGGCCGACAAGAACATCGCCGCGCTGGCGAGCAATGGCCTGTATCGCGCCGATCATCACCTTGCCATCGAACAAGGCCGGGCCACGGCTGGACGCGATCCGCAGGAAGTCGTCGCGGCGCACGTTCGCCGGCTGGAAGCCCTGCGCCGGGCTGGCATCGTGGAGCGCGTGGCCGATGGACTATGGAAGGTGCCGGACGACCTGGCCGAGCGTGGCCGCCAGTACGACGCACAACGCCTGGGCGGCGTGGCGGTGGAGCTGAAATCGCATCTACCCATCGAACGGCAGGCGCGCGTGATCGGGGCCACCTGGCTCGACCAGCAACTGATCGGCGGCGGCCGAGGGCTGGGCGACCTGGGCTTTGGTGGCGATGCCAAGGCAGCCTTGCAGCAGCGCGCCGACTTCCTCGAAGAACAGGGGCTGGCCCAGCGGCGCGGGCAGCGCGTGATCCTCGCCCGCAATCTGCTGGGGACGCTGCGCAACCGGGAACTGGCGCAGGCCGCCAAGGACATTGCCGCCGACACCGGCCTGGAGCATCGGCCCGTCACGGACGGGCAGCGCGTGGCCGGCATCTACCGGCGCTCGGTCATGCTCGCCAGCGGGCGCTACGCGATGCTCGATGACGGCATGGGTTTCAGCCTGGTGCCGTGGCGTCCGGTGATCGAACGGCGGCTAGGGCAGCAGCTCGCCGCAACCGTGAGTGCTAGCGCCGTGTCCTGGGAACTGGGGAGGCCAAGAGGCCCCAGCATAGGCTGATTTAGTACTCCTAGGATTTCCGATCCTTGCTCCAACGAACACTCAGACGGCGAACACAGGTTCGCTGGATACGGAATAAAGCCGATGTGCCGATGGCCACCAAGATGGCAGCACATCTGCGGTGGGCGGGTCGCACCAGGTGGGAGGTCGGGGAGATTGTCGATCTGAACACTTCGACCAAGCCTGTTGCTTATTTGTTAGCTAGCGATATAATCGCTAGCGTCCATGTGGACTTGATCAATCATCTAGGAGAAACACTATGAGTACGCTGTATTCCACGAAAGTCACCGCCGTCGGCGGCCGTAGCGGCACCGTGCGTAGCGACGATGGCTTGCTGGACTTGCCTCTGGCCCTGCCTTCAGCACTCGGCGGCAAGGGTGGTGCGACCAACCCGGAGCAACTGTTCGCGGCCGGCTACGCGGCCTGCTTCGGCAATGCCGTCATTCACGGCACGCGCAACAAGCAGACCAAGATCCGCGACAACGACATCGATGTGATCGCCACTGTGAGCATGGTTCCGAACGGTAGCGGCGGGTTCGCCTTGAGTGTCGCACTGGACGTGACCATCGCTGGCGTCAGCCAAGCCGAGGCCGAGGAGATTGTGGCCGAGGCACACAAGATATGCCCGTACTCGAATGCGACCCGAGGCAATATCGACGTCACGCTTTCGGTGCATACACGCTGACTGTCGTCGCGACTGTGTGCCCTCACGGCTTGACCTGTTGCCGCTCAGGTCGGAACATAGCCTGCCGTTTCGGGTGTACCGCTGTGGTCAGTGGCTCTTTCTGTGCCGTCAATCCAGCCGCCGTTGCACGGCGGCTGGGCTGAAATCAGCAGCGGCGGTTTCACTACCTTCAACATTTCTACGGAGTCTGTTCATGAAAGCGCTCATCTATCGTGGCCCAGGCAAAAAGGAGTGGGCGGACAAGCCCCAGCCGACCATCTCTCATCCCACTGACGCGGTTATCCGCATCACCCACACCACCATCTGCGGTACCGACCTGCATATCCTCAAAGGTGACCTGCCCGAGGCGGTCGATGGCCTGGTTCTGGGGCATGAAGGTGTAGGGGTCGTCGAGGAAGTTGGCGAGGCTGTCAGCAACTTCAAAAAAGGTGATCAGGTGCTGATTTCCTGCGTGACCTCATGTGGTCGCTGTGAATACTGCAAGAAGCAACTTTACGCACATTGCACGGATGGCGGCTGGATTCTCGGCCATCAGATCGACGGCACCCAAGCCGAGTACGTCCGTATACCACATGCCGACAACAGTCTGTATCCGGCACCGCAAGACGTAGACCCCGAAGCGCTGGTGATGCTCAGCGACATCCTGCCCACCGGCTTCGAGATCGGTGTGCTGGCAGGCCAGGTGCGGCCGGGCGACACGGTAGCGATCGTCGGTGCCGGCCCCATCGGCATGGCGGTGCTGCTGACCGCACAGTTCTATGCGCCATCAAGGATCATCATGATCGACACCGATCTGGCTCGACTGGAGGTTGCACGCCGCTTCGGCGCAACCGACGGCATCAACGCTGGTACCGGAGACGCGGTGGAGCAAGTCCTGGCATTGACCAGCGGTAAGGGTGTGGACGTGGCGGTGGAAGCGGTGGGCATTCCCTCTACCTTCGACACTTGCCAGTCGATCATCGCTCCCGGTGGTCGTATTGCCAACGTCGGCGTGCATGGCAAGCCCGTGGAGTTGCATCTGGAGAAGTTGTGGAGTCGCAACATCACGCTCTCGGCTGGTCTGGTCAGCACCTACAGCACGCCGATGCTCCTACAGACGGTGAAGGCTGGCAAGGTGAAGCCGGAGCAACTTGTCACCCATCGCTTTGCTCTGCATGACGTAGTCCAAGCTTATGAAGTGTTCGGCAACGCAGCGCGTGAGAAAGCCATGAAAGTGATATTGCAGGCGGAGTGAACAGTCTCCAGCAGGAGGATTTTTGTGGCCTGTCCCGCAGCGCAAGCTCTCTTGTCGCGGGTTCAGGCTGTTCCTTGTGCTGGAGCCTCAGCCTTGGCTATTGAAGTACCTTTGGTCAATCTGGCTTCTAGCAGGGCCGAAGAAAAGTTTCTGTTCTTGAATTTTTGTTGGATAGCGATATAATCGCTAGAAAGGCATAATTCTTGGATCTTGCCTGGAACCAATATTTACTCGACAGCATGCTCAACTTGTCCGATCTGGCGGACAGCGACCATCTGTTAAACAGTAGCCAATCCAAATCCAAGAGCTGGTGCTAAATCATGAACTCCAAACCTCCCAAAACAGAAAATAATCCACTACTGCTAGATCACCAGCTTTGCTTCCCACTTTACGCTGCGACGAACCTGCTGACGCGAGTTTATCGACCCATGCTGGAGCCTTTGGGGCTGACCTATTCACAGTATCTTGTCATGCTGGTGTTATGGGAAAGATCGCCAGTCAAAGTTGGGGATTTGGGCGATTGTTTGCATCTTGAAAATGGCACGCTAACCCCCCTGCTTAAACGCATGGAGCATGGAGGATTCATTACTCGACAACGTGACCCTGGAGACGAGCGACGGGTGCTTATTGCACTAACACCACATGGAGATGAATTGCGTCATGCTGCAAAACATATTCCAGAAATGCTGTCTCGTCAGTTGGGTATTGATGAAGTCGCTGGTGCGGAATTGCGAAATGCCGTGAAGTCTCTGGTTGGTGTCCTGACCAACAAGAGATACCAAAATTCAACGTTGAGTTCTAAGCGCTCATCCGAATGAAGACCACCTACGATGAAAAGATAGGAAATTCCATGTATATCGCCTTCAAACACTTGCACATCTTAACCGCCGTTTTATCCATACTGATGACGGGAATTTGGTCACTCTTGGCATGGAAGGGGGATGCTACTGGTAGTCGCGGTATGAATAGTAGAGCGAAAGCGATCTACATCTCCCACCGGGCAGTCGCCGGCTTAGTAGCCATTACCGGTTTGGCAATTACGTTCATTGGCCCCTGGCGAACCATGATATTTCCCTACGTGGGTTTGGTGGTATTTGTCTTTCATGGCATCGCTGCTACTGTGTCCAAACGGACTTTCACCAAACAAGATCAAACCGCCATCCGGCGGATCGCATTGATAGCTCAGATCGCGCTTATCCTGCTGGTAACGTACGCGATGCGTGTAAAGAATTTCTAGTATTTATATTTGATGCAGGTTAGTGCAGGGCATATACATCGCTAGCGATGTTATCGCTAGTATTTATATTAAAAAGAGGCGAGAAGAGTGAGTGAGAAGCTTTATAAATATTTCTCAATCCTTGACGATGCCTTCTGCCTGTTAATTGGAAACGATACCCAAGAAGGGGGTGACTCATGGAGCTTCGGCATCTTCGCTGCTTCTTGGCAGTAGCCGAAGAACTCCGCTTCGCCCGTGCTGCCGAGAGATTGCACGTCGATCAGTCGGCTCTGTCGCGTGCCATCAAGGAGCTAGAAGAAGAACTTGGCGCGGTGCTGTTCGCCCGAACCACACGCAGTACGAAACTGACCCACGCCGGGCGACTTTTTCTAGAGCATGTGCGGCGTGTGTTTACCACTTTGGAGCAGGCCCGCGATAGCGTCAAAGCAGCGGCTAATGGCTTTCACGGTCAGTTGCGTATCGCTCTGTCCGATGGCTTTACACCGTCGCGCCTGCCTGCCCTGTTGGCTCTTTGCCGACAAGAAGAACCCGAAGTCGAAATCCGGCTGTTTGAGGTGCCACTTTCTCAGCAGCTCAAGGGGCTACAAGAAGACCTGTACGACGTAGGATTCGCTCAATCTGACGAAGTTGGGGAAGTCATCACGGCTTTGCCTGCCTGGAACGACCCGATGATGGTGGCTGTGCCGGCCCGTCATCCGTTGCTGATCCATAAGCGCATCCCCTTGGACGAATTACTGCGTTATCCACTGGTGCTATGCGATCCACAAGCGTGCGAGGGGCATGCGAAGCAGGTTGAGAGAGTCCTTCGGCGTGTGGACATGGAGCCGATCGTTGCCGAGCGAGTCACTTCCTGTGATCTGATGATGGCGCTGGTATCCGCAGGCTTCGCCCTAGGATTGACTGGAGCCGCGCACATCGTGGCCAGCCGAGAACAGGGCATCGTGGCACGACCACTGACTGGCCGCTCGCCAATGCTTACGACCTATCTGTTGTATTTGGACGAGGAGCCATCGGATACGTTGCTTCGCTTCATCGAGCGGGTACAGGCCATCGAGTCCCCCGAAATCAGCCGGCACTTCCCGAGTATTGATCCCGAACCACAGGAGGAACTCAGGCCATGAAGAAGACCATTCCTTTCTTGCTGGCCGTGGCATTAACGGCTTGCGGTCAATCCGAAACGCCCCAAACGACAGCTATCCTGACAGTTGAAGAACTGGCATCCAATCCCGAGCGGCTTAAAGAACTGCGCCAACAGTGCAAGACCGATCGCGCCACGCTGGGCGACGTGCTGTGCAACCGCGTGGCGGAAGCCACGCGCAAACGGTTCTATGGCGATGGCAACACGCCCTATACGCCACGGAAGGAACCGCCTAAGTTCTGATCGTCGGCACTTCGACACAAATTTTCGGCTTTTTTGCCTGACACGCCGCAACGCGCCATCGCTTGTGGCGTTTTTTCTGCCTGCGCTCCTGCGCGAAATCTTGCTTTTTTCTCGCCCTTTCTTCTGAAAACGGCCTTTGACCGGCACTGACCCGGCACTGATCCTCACGCTATGCGGCACGTCCTTGTGCCGCGCGTGAACGAGGAATCAGCGCAGGAATCGGAGGCCAGTCATGCAAGCTCAGGGCGTGCTATTCGGGCAGATCGCCGCCGTCTTCGGCATCGTGATCGCCGGTGTATGGAGTGCAACACAATGGACAGCCGCCGCTCTGGCCTATCAAGTACGCCTTGGCTCGCCCTGGTTTGATTTCTTCGGAACGCCGGTCTATCACCCCTGGCGGCTGTTCGAGTGGTGGTTCTTCTTCGATGCCTACGCGCCGCATGTCTTCGACATAGGCGGCGCCATCGCGGGCGGCAGCGGCCTGGTGGCCGTGATCGTCGCCATTGCCATGTCGGTGTGGCGCTCGCGGCAATCGCGCCTTGTCACCACCTACGGCTCCGCACGCTGGGCCGATGCCGCCGACATTCGCAAGGCCGGGCTGACACAGCCCGCCGGCATCTTCCTCGGCCTGCATCGCGGCCAGTACCTGCGGCACGAAGGCCCGGAACACGTCCTGACCTTCGCGCCCACGCGCTCTGGCAAGGGTGTCGGCCTGGTCGTTCCCACCTTGTTGAGCTGGCCCGCGTCCGTCGTCGTCCACGACATTAAAGGCGAGAACTGGACGCTGACCGCCGGCTGGCGATCGCGCTTCTCGCATTGCCTGCTGTTCAACCCAACCGATGCGAAGTCGGCGGCTTACAACCCGCTGCTGGAGGTTAGGCGCGGCGCGCATGAGGTGCGCGACGTGCAGAACGTGGCGGACATACTGGTCGATCCTGACGGAGCGTTGGAACGCAGGAATCATTGGGAAAAGACTTCGCACGCGCTGCTGGTCGGCGCCATCCTGCATGTGCTTTACGCGGGCGAAGACAAGACGCTGCGCGGCGTCGCCAACTTCCTCAGCGATCCGGCTTGCCCGTTCGAGCTGACCTTGCATCGGATGATGACGACGAAGCACCTGGGCGATGCACCACACCCGGTTGTCGCGTCCGCTGCGCGTGAAGTGCTCAACAAGTCGGACAACGAGCGGTCGGGCGTGCTGTCCACGGCCATGTCGTTCCTGGGCCTGTACCGCGATCCCACGGTGGCCGAAGTCACCTCGCGCTGCGACTGGCGCATCGCCGACCTGATTTCCGCCGAGCACCCGGTATCGCTGTACCTCGTGGTGCCGCCTTCGGACATTAGCCGCACCAAGCCGCTGATCCGGCTGATCCTCAACCAGCTCGGGCGGCGGCTGACCGAATCTCTCGATGGCAGCGACGGCATACAGCGCCGCCACAAGCTGCTGCTGATGCTCGATGAGTTCCCCGCGCTGGGCCGCCTGGATTTTTTCGAGACTGCCTTGGCGTTCATGGCCGGCTACGGCATCCGCAGCTTCCTCATCGCGCAGTCGCTCAACCAGATCGACAAAGCCTACGGCCAGAACCATTCCATCCTCGACAACTGCCACGTTCGCGTGACGTTTGCGACCAATGACGAACGCACGGCGAAAAGGATTTCCGAAACCCTCGGCACCGCCACCGAGCTTCGCGCCCAGCGCAACTACGCCGGCCACCGGCTCGCACCCTGGCTCGGTCATCTCATGGTGTCGCGGCAGGAAACGGCCCGGCCGCTGCTGACACCAGGCGAAGTGATGCAGCTTCCGCCCGACGAGTCGGTGGTGATGGTATCCAGCCTGCCACCGATCAAGGCGAAGAAGCTGCGCTACTACGCCGACGCCAACTTCAAGCGGCGCGTGCTGTCGCCGCCTGCGCTCGCCGCCGGGCGCTACGCCGACGTGCCGCCAACTCGTCCCGACGACTGGAGCGGCTTGGCGATTCCCGCCGTTCCCACCGCACTGGCCACGGCATCCGTCGATGACCTGGGCAGCGCCGACGACGGGGGCCCACGCCGGCAACCGGAGCTACCCGAGGTCGCCGAGTACCACCCCGAACAAGCGCCAGCCGCCAACGACTTGGCGCTGCTCGATGACGACGACCTGCCGCTGCCGCTTCCCGGCCAGCTCGACCCGGCCATGCAGCGCATGGCCCGGCTGGCTTCCCTCGACCAACACGACGGAATCGAGCTATGAGCCAATACCGACTCAATCTGTTCATCCAGCAGGAGCACGCCAAGCGCCTGGAAGAACTGGCCGCCAAGAAAGGCGTGTCGAAATCCAGCATCGTCGCGGCGGCGCTCGCATCGTGGCTGTCGCCCGATGCCGGCGACCAGCGCGAGGCGGCCATCGCCAAGCGGCTGGATCGTCTGTCGCGGCAGGCCGAACGCCTGGAGCGTGACCAGAACATCCAGATCGAAACGCTGGCGCTGTTCGTCCGCTACTTCCTGACCGTCAGCACGCCAGTTCCCGAAGCGCACCAAGACGCGGCCCGCGCCCAAGGCAAGGCCCGCTTCGAGCAATTCGTCGAACAGCTCGGCCGGCACCTGCTGCGCGGCCGCAGCCTCGTGCGCGACGTGGTGGAAGAACTGCACCCGGACACCGCACGGATGGATGACGCGGCGGCGCTGGCCGAAGCCCAGGAGCGTGCCTCATGAGCGCCGTTCCCCAACTTCCGCCCGAGCCTCGTTCGTCCGCCGCCACGTCGCTGGATCGCCGCATCCAGATGCTGCGCACAGCGATGGGGCCACTGATCGCCGCCGCGCTGGAAGACCCGGACGTGGTGGAAATCATGCTCAACCCCGACCGCACGCTATGGGTGGATCGGCTGTCGTCGGGCCGTGCGCCGTTGGGCGTCGAACTGCCCGAAGCCGATGGCGAACGCATCATCCGCCTGGTCGCGGCCCACGTCGGCGCGGAAGTGCATCGCGGTCAGCCGCTGCTGACCGCCGAGCTGCCGGAGACGGGCGAACGCTTCGAGGGCATCTTGCCGCCTGCCGCGCCCGGCCCGGCGTTCGCGCTGCGCAAGCGCGCCGTGAACATCATCGGCCTGGATCAGTATGTGGCCGATGGCATCCTGACCGCCGGGCAAGCGGACTTCCTGCGCCGCGCGGTGCGCGAGCGGCAGAACGTCTTGATCGCCGGCGGCACCAGCACCGGCAAGACCACGCTGGCGAACGCGCTGCTGGCCGAGATCGCCGCCACCGGCGACCGCGTGCTGGTGCTCGAAGACACCATCGAGCTGCAATGCGCGGCCCGCGACCATGTGCCGCTGCGCACGCGGGCCGGCGTGGTGTCGATGCAGGAGCTGGTGCGCGCCACGATGCGCCTTCGCCCGGATCGCGTTGTCGTCGGAGAAGTGCGCGGCGGGGAAGCCCTCGACCTCATCAAAGTGTGGGGCACCGGCCACCCAGGCGGCATTGCCACGATCCACGCCGGTTCCGCGCTGGGCGCGCTGCTGCGCCTGGAGCAACTGATTCTCGAAGTCGCGGTGAATCCGCCGCGGGCACTGATCGCCGAAGCGGTCAACGTCGTCATCCACATCGCCGGACGTGGCCGCAAGCGCCATGTCGAAACCATCGTCCGCGTCGTCGGTTTCGACGCTGCGGGCTATCGCCTGGCGGACGTGCTGGAAACGCCGTTTCCCGAGCTGCCGCCGCTTTCTTCCTCGTCCCCTGACCAACCTGGAGAACTGCTATGACGCAGATGAACGCCCATGCTTTGCGCCTTTCCGTAAATCCGGCTTCGGCCTTCGCCCGCCTGCGGCGGCTGGCCGCGCCGACGCACCACGGCCTGCTGCTGGCCGCCGTCATGCTGATGACGGCCGGCACGGCGAAGGCCGCCGGTTCCTCGATGCCGTGGGAAGGCCCGCTGCAATCCATCCTCGATTCGATCCAGGGGCCGGTCGCGCGCATCGTCGCGGTCATCATCATCATCGCCACGGGCCTGGCGCTGGCCTTCGGCGACACCTCGGGCGGCTTCCGCAAGCTCATCCAGATCGTGTTCGGGTTGAGCATCGCGTTCGCCGCGTCCTCGTTCTTCCTGTCGTTCTTCTCGTTCTCCGGCGGGGCGGTCGTATGAGCACCGCCAACGACTTGCCGGGCTTCGAGGTGCCGCTACACCGCTCGCTGACCGAACCGATCCTCATGGGCGGTGCGCCGCGCACCGTCGCCATTGCGAACGGCACGCTCGCCGCCGCCGTGGGCCTGGGGCTGCAACTGTGGATTCCGGGGCTGGTGCTCTGGATCGTCGGCCACTCGCTCGCCGTGTGGGGCGCTCGCGTCGATCCGCAGTTCATGCAGGTCTTCGCCCGGCACATCAAGCACAGGCCGCTGCTGGACGTGTAGGGAGACGCCGCCATGCTGAACCTTGCCGAATACCGCCAGCGCCCGGCCTTGCTCGCCGACTGGTTGCCCTGGGCCGGACTGATCGCGCCGGGTGTCGTCTTGAACAAGGACGGCAGTTTCCTGCGCACGGCCCGCTTTCGCGGCCCCGACTTGGACAGCGCCACGCAAGGCGAGCTGATCGCCGCATCGGCTCGGCTCAACAACGCGCTGCGCCGGCTGGGTTCGGGCTGGGCGCTGTTCATCGAGGCCGAGCGCCGGCCGGCGGCGGACTACCCACACTCCGACTTTCCCGAGCCGCTGTCCTGGCTGGTGGACGAGGAACGCCGCGCCGCCTTCGAGGAATCCGGCAACCACTTCGAGAGCGGCTATCACCTGACGGTGGCGTTCCTGCCGCCCGAGGAATCCCGCGCCCGCGCCGCCAAGATGCTGTACGAGAACGCACCTGGCGACGGCGTGGACTGGCGTGGCCGGCTCGATGCGTTTGTAGCGGAAACCGATCGCGTATTCGACCTGCTCGATGGCGTGATGCCGGAAATCGCCTGGCTCGATGATGCCGAGACGCTGACCTACCTGCACGCGACCGTCTCGACGCGGCGCTACCGCATCGGCGTTCCCGAGGTGCCTTTCCATCTGGACGCGCTGCTGGCCGACTCCGCGCTGGTCGGCGGCCTCGCGCCCACGCTGGGCGATCTGCACCTGCGCGTGGCATCGGTGCGCGGCTTTCCGACTTCGACCTGGCCGGGCCTGCTGGACGACCTCAACCGCCTGGGCTTTGGCTACCGCTGGAGCACGCGCTTTGTCTGCATGGACAAAGCCGAGGCGGAAAAGGAACTCGGTCGCCTGCGTCGCCAGTGGTTTGCGAAACGGAAGAACGTCGTCGCGCTGCTACGCGAAACGATCTTCCAGCAGGAATCGCCGCTGGTCGATACCGACGCCAGCAACAAGGCCGCCGATGCCGACGCGGCCTTGCAGGAGCTTGGCAGCGATCAAGTCGCCTTCGGCTACCTGACGGCCACCGTCACCGTGATGGATACGGATGCCGCCGCTGCCGACGAAAAGCTGCGCATGGTGGAGCGCGTCATCCAGGGCCGGGGCTTCGTGACCATCCCCGAAACTCTCAATGCCGTCGATGCCTGGCTGTCGTCTATCCCCGGCAACGCCTACGCGAACGTGCGCCAGCCCATCGTCTCGACGCTGAACCTGGCGCACATGATGCCGCTGTCGGCGGTGTGGGCCGGGCCGGAGAAGAACGACCACCTCGACGGCCCGCCGCTGATCGTCACCCGCACCGATGGCGCGACGCCGTTCCGGCTGGTGACGCACATCGGTGACGTAGGCCACACGCTGGTCGCCGGGCCGACCGGCATGGGTAAGTCGGTGCTGCTCGCCATCCTGGCGATGCAGTTCCGGCGCTACTTCGGCTCGCGCATTTTCGCCTTCGACATGGGGCGCTCGATGCGCGCCACCATCCTCGGCTTGGGCGGCGAGCACTACGACCTGGGCGCGGATGGCGGCATCGCGTTCCAGCCGCTCGCCCGCATCGACGGCGAGGGCTACCGCACCTGGGCCGCCGAATGGGTGGAAGGTCGCCTGCTGCATGAAGGCGTGACCGTCGGCCCGGACGAGAAGGCGGCTATCTGGTCGGCGCTCGGAAGCCTCGCCGGTGCGCCGCCGGAACAGCGCACGATGACCGGGCTTTCCGTGCTACTGCAATCGAACGCGCTGCGGCAGGCGCTGTCGCCGTATGTCCTAGGCGGTGCCCACGGCAAGCTGCTGGATGCGGACGCCGACCGCCTTGGTTTCGGCGACGTGCAGGGCTTCGAGATGGAAGAACTGATGCACAGCCCGGCCGCCGTGCAAGCGGTGTTGCGCTACCTGTTCGCCCGCTTCGATGAGCGTTTCGACGGTGCGCCCACGCTGCTGATTCTCGATGAGGCGTGGCTGTTCCTCGATGAGCCGTCCTTTGCTGCGCGCATCCGGCAATGGCTCAAGACGCTCAGGAAAAAGAACGTCAGCGTCATTTTCGCCACGCAGTCGCTGGCGGACATCAAGGATTCGACCATCGCGCCCGCGATCATCGAAAGCTGCGCGAGCAGGATTTTCTTACCTAATCCGCAGGCCACCGAGCCGCAAATTCGCACGATCTACGAGGGCTTCGGCCTCAACAGCCGGCAAATCGAAATCGTCGCCACCGCGCAGCCCAAGCGCAACTACTACTACCAATCGCGCCTCGGCAATCGCCTGTTCGACCTCGACCTGGGGCCGGCCGCGCTCGCCTTCGTGGGCGCATCCACACCGCAAGACCAACGCGACATCGACCGCGTGCTGACGCAGGCCGGCGTACCCGGCTTCGCCGGCGCGTGGCTGCGCCATCGCGGCCTTGATTGGGCCGCCGACCTGCTGCCGTCTGCACCGGCGGCCACTTCGTTCCTCAACGCCCAACCACTGGAGGTTTCACCATGAAGACCAAGCCCCGTTTGCTGTCCGCCTCGCTCGCCGCCGCACTGTCCGTCTCGCTGATGCTCGCACAGCCGGCGGCGGCCATCACCGTGTTCGATCCGTCGAACTTCGTGCAGAACACGCTGACGGCCGTGCGCACCCTGGAACAGATCAACAACCAGATCAACCAGCTCCAGAACGAGGCACAGATGCTGATGAACCAGGCGCGCAATCTGGCGAATCTGGACTTCAACATCCTCAACCGCCTGCGCTCGACGCTCGCCACCACCGAGCGCCTGATCGCCGAGGCGCGGGGGCTGGCCTACGACGTGACGAGCATGGATCGGGAGTTCGCGCGCCTGTATCCCGAGCAGTACGCCGCCACCGTCAGCGGCGACCGCATGGCGCAGGACGCCCGCGAACGCTGGCAGAACAGCTTGAACGGCCTGCACACCGCGATGCGGATGCAAGCCCAGGTGTCGCAGAACCTGACCCAAGACGAAAGCGCGCTGGCCGACCTCGTGAGCCAGAGCCAGTCCGCCACCGGCGCGCTGCAAGCGATGCAGGCGACGAACCAGCTTCTTGCCTTGCAGGCCAAGCAGTCCATCCAGGCGCAGCAGCTCCAGATCACGCAAGACCGGGCGGCCTCGCTGGAACTGGCGCGGCAAGCGGCGGCCACCGAGCGCGCCCGCGAAGTGCGGCGGCGCTTCCTCGGCGCCGGCACGCCGTACACGCCGCAGCGCGTGGATTTCTATTCCAACTGACGGGAGACACGGCCATGCGATGCGTCCTTGTCCTGCCGGCTTCGCTGCTGGCCCTGCTGCTGACCGCGTGCGGCCAGCAGCAGGCCGGCGACCTGGCCGATACCCTGGCCGCCGATCCGGTGCGGCTCAAGGCATTGCGTGCGCAATGCGCGGCCCATCCACAACAGGTCATGCAGGCCGCAGGCGAGGACGCTTGCCGCGCCGCCGCCGAAGCGTTCCGGCGGCGCTTCTTCGCCGGCCACACCGGGCCGGACGAATACGGCTCGCTGGCCGAACTGCCGCCGATCCCGCCGAGCTTCGATGAACCTGCCGGGGAGGACACGCCATGAATGACGTGACCATCATCGACCGCTTCCTCGACACGTTCTCGCGCTACATCGACTCCGGTTTCGGGCTGCTGCAAGGCGAAGTGGCGTTTCTGACCGCCACGCTGATCGTCATCGACATGACCATCGCCGGCTTGTATTGGGCGATGAGCCACGCGACCGGCCAGGGCGAGGACGTGATCGCCAAGCTGCTGCGCAAGGTGCTCTACGTCGGTGCCTTCGCCTACATCATCAACAACTTCAACCTGCTGGCCGGCATCGTGTTCCGTTCGTTTGCCGGCCTGGGAATCACGGCCACCGGCTCGGCCATCACGATGGAGAACTTTCTCCAGCCGGGGCGGCTGGCGAAAACCGGCATCGACGCCGCCGCGCCGATCCTCGACCAGATCGGCGAAATGGCCGGCTTCCCCGAGGTGTTCGTGAACCTCGATCCCATCGTGGTGATGTTCATTGCCTGGCTGGTCGTGGTGCTTTGCTTCTTCGTGCTGGCGATCCAGCTTTTCATCACGCTGATCGAGTTCAAGCTGACCACGCTCGCCGGCTTCGTGCTGGTGCCGTTCGCCCTCTGGAACAAGACCTCGTTCCTCGCGGAAAAGGTGCTTGGCAACGTGGTTTCGGCGGGCATCAAAGTCTTGGTGCTGGCCGTCATCGTCGGCATCGGCTCGGGCTTGTTCGCGGAGTTCCAGGTTCATCCCGATGAGCCATCCATCGACCATGCGCTCGTCATCATGCTGGCCTCGCTCGCGCTGCTGGCGCTAGGCATCTACGGGCCGGGCATCGCCACGGGCCTGGTGTCTGGTGCGCCGCAACTCGGCGCCGGCGCAATGGCCGGCGCGGCGATCGGTGCCGCCGGCACGGCCGTCGCCATCGGTGCCGCCGCGACCGGCGTAGGCGGTGCAGTGGCCGCCGGGGCGCGAATGGCACCCGCCGCCGCGAAGCTGGCCGGCGCGGGAGCGCGTGCCGCCACCTCGGCGGCCGGCAGCGCCCGGTCGGCATTCCAGGCCGGTTCCGCCGCTGCGGGCGGCGGCGCGAAGGGCGCGATGGCCGGCCTCGGCAACGTCGCCAAGACCGGCGCACAGGCCGCCGGGCGCAGCGCCGCATCCGGCGCGTCCGGTGCCGCACAGAAGATGACCCGCTCTTTCCGCGCCGGGTGGAACGGCTCGGCGGCGGATGGCGGGGCTGCATCCGGCCAAGCCGCCGACGGCGCGGCCAACCCGCAGAAGCAGGAACAACCCGCCTGGGCCAAGCGGATGCACCGCCGCCAGCAGATCACCCATGCAGCCACGACCGCCGCCCACACGCTGCGCGGTGGCGACGGTGGCGGCTCCGGGCAAGGCCCGAGCCTGCGCGATTCCGATTCATAAGGAGAAACGACCATGCGATTCAAGCGACCGCAGGTGCGCTATGCCGACACGCCGCAGCCGGCCACCCCGTATCAATCCGCCGCGCAGGTATGGGACGACCGTATCGGCTCGGCCCGCGTGCAGGCGAAGAACTGGCGATTGATGGCCTTCGGCTGCCTGGTGCTCGCGCTGCTGATGGCGGGCGGCCTGGTGTGGCGCTCGGCGCAGTCCATCGTCACGCCCTACGTCATCGAGGTCGATCAGGCCGGCCAGGTGCGGACGGTCGGCGAAGCCGCCACGCCGTACCGACCCGCCGATGCACAGATCGCTTTCCATCTGGCGCACTTCGTCACGCTGGTTCGCTCGCTGTCCATCGACCCCATCGTGGTGCGCCAGAACTGGCTCGATGCCTACGACTACACGACCGACAAGGGCGCGGCCGTGCTCAACGACTACGCCCGCACCAATGACCCGTTCGCCCGCATCGGCCGCGAATCGGTGACGGTGCAGATCACCAGTGTCGTGCGCGCCAGCGACACGTCTTTCAACGTGCGCTGGACGGAACGCCGCTACGTCAATGGCGCCGCTGCGGGGCTGGAGCGATGGACGGCCGTGGTGTCCATCGTCCTGCAAACCCCACGCACCGAACAGCGCCTGCGCCGCAACCCGCTCGGCATCTACGTCAATGGCCTGTCGTGGAGCCGCGAGCTGGATTCGTCCGAAGGAGCCAAGCCATGAACCTGCCTTTCCGCTTTTACATTTTGCCGTTGATGCTGCTGGCCCTGTCGGGCTGCGCCACGCAGGGCAAGCCGCCACCGCCCATCTCGCTCGATGAGCCAGTGCAGGCGCAGCCGTTTCCCGAACCACCCAAGCCGATCGAAGTTGTGGAGGTGCCGAAGGTGCTGCCGATGCCGGCGCAGATGAAGCCGCTGCCGGAGGTGGACGAGGCCAAGCCGGCGCCGGAGCCGGCCGACGAAACGGTGCGCGTGTCCAAGGCCAACGCCGAGGCGCGCATCGCGCCCACGCGCGAGGGCTACGTCAACGCGATTCAGGTGTGGCCCTTCACCGATGGCGCGCTCTATCAGGTCTATGCCGCGCCGGGGCGCGTGACCGTGGTTTCGCTCCAGCCCGGCGAGGAACTGGTGACGGTCGCCGCCGGCGATACCGTGCGCTGGATCGTGGGCGACACGTCCAGCGGCAGCGGCGATGCGCTGCGCGTGAACGTGCTGGTGAAGCCCATCCGCTCGGGCCTGAAAACCAATCTGGTCATCACCACCAGCCGCAGGACATACCTGCTGGAGCTGACCTCGACCGAGCGTGCATGGATGGCTTCGGTGTCCTGGGACTACCCGAAAGACCGGATGCTGGCCTTGCAGCGCCAGGCGCAGGCGGCCAGCGCCGCCGCGCCGGTCGATACCGGCTTGTCGCTGGAGAAGATCCGCTTCCGCTACGCGGTCAGCGGCAGCAATCCGCCGTGGAAGCCGCTACGCGCCTTCGATGACGGCGAGAAGGTCTATATCCAGTTCCCGCCGGGCATCGCGCAAGGCGAACTGCCGCCGCTGTTCGTCATCGGCGCGCAGGGTGACGGGCAACTGGTGAACTACCGTTTCCGTCCGCCTTACTACATCGTGGATAGGCTGTTCGGCGCGGCCGAACTGCGCCTCGGTGGCGACAAGGGCGACGTGGTACGCATCGAGCGCACCGACGGCATCGCGCGGGGGAACTGACCATGAGCCAGGACGACACTCCCGACCTCGCCACGCCGCAGGCGGGCAAGGTCGCCCCGGAAGCGGTGACGCTGCGGGCGCAGCCGCAGCCGGTCACGCGCCTGAACCGGCGCACCCTAGCCATCCTCGCCGGCGGCCTGTCGGTCGCCGTGCTCGGTGCGCTCATGTGGTCGCTGCAACCGCAGCGGCGCGGGGCCAACGAGCAGGCCGAGCTTTACAACGTGGATCGCGTCTCGCGCTCCGAAGGACTCGACCAGCTTCCGGCCGACTACTCGAAGCTGCCGCCCGACGTGCCGGAGCTGGGACCACCGCTGCCGGGCGACCTCGGCCCAGCCATCGTCAATGCGCAGCAGCAGCCGGCGGTGGCCAGCTACACGCCGCCCGGCCAAGACCCGGCGGCGGCCGAGCGCGACGCGCGGCGCAAGGAGGCCGAAGCCGCGGCGGGTTCCTCGGTGTTCTTCCGCTCCGGTTCGCAGAAGGCCGCGCCGGTGGCGCAGACGCAGGCTGCCGCCACGCCGGGCTTCGCCGCCAATGCGGCGTTCGACCCGCTGGCCGCCGGGCCGGCCTCAACGGCGGCCCAGCCTGCCGACCCGACCGCCGTGCAGAACCGGCAAGACCAGAAAGAGGCGTTCCAGAAAGCCGGAACCACGGAAACCCGCAATTCCGGCAATCTGACCCTGCCGGCTTCGCCGTATCAGGTCATGGCCGGAACGGTGGTTGCCGGGGCGCTGGTGACGGGCATCAAGTCGGACTTGCCCGGCGACGTGATCGCCACGGTGACGGAGCCGGTCTATGACACGGCCACGGGCAAGTTCCTGCTGATCCCGCAGGGATCGCGCATCCTAGGCCGCTACAACAGCCAGGTCAGCTACGGGCAGAGTCGGGTGCAAGTGGTGTGGAACCGGATCATCCTGCCCGACACGTCATCGCTGACGCTCGACAACCTGGCCGGCACCGACCCAGCCGGCTATGCCGGACTGGAGGACGATGTGGACTGGCATTGGGATCGCATCTTCGCCGGCGCGGCGCTGACCACGCTGCTGGGTGTCGGTGCCGAGCTGGCCGCGCCGGAGAACCGGCAGGACGGTGATCGCATCATCATCGCCGGGCGCGACAGCGCGCAGGACAGCATCAATCAGGTCGGTCAGGAGATGACCCGGCGCAACATGAACATCCAGCCGACGCTGACCGAGCGGCCGGGCTTGCCGGTTCGCATCATCGTCAACCGCGATCTGGTACTGCGGCCGTACTAGCCCTTGTTCTTCAACCGGGGGACTTCTCGATGAGCACGACCAAGAAGCTGCGGCTCGGGCCGCTGCCGAAAACGGAATCCACGAAGCTGACCTTCGCTTGCCCGGCCAGCCTGAAAGCCGACCTCGACCGCTACGCCGCGCTGCACGCGCAGGCATATGGCGAGGCGGTCGATGCGGCCACGCTGATCCCGCACATGCTGGAGGCATTCATGGCCGGGGATCGGGGATTCAGGAAGGGTGGCGCGACCAGAGCCGCGCCACCCAAGCCAAGCTGATGATGCCGGTTTCCACTGGCGGCCATCCCTCGAACGCGCAGCCCAAGGCTGCGCGTTCTTCGTTCTGGAGGACGATGGCCGATTGGGCTATCATGATCAAATGCGTCCGCCGTCTGCTGGCAATCGTCCCCGATGCAGCACGCTCCGGCTTTCTACCGCGATGCTCTTATGTGGCTCCCAGCCCGCAACGCCGCAGCTCCGCAAAGCGGCCCGAAGTAGAGCTAAACCCGCACCCCATATAGACTTACGGCCATCAAGCCATTTTCAAAAATGACTTGACGCCGCCAATTTTTTATTGGCTCAGTGCCCAGGGGTACCGAAATGCCCCAACGGCGCTCCCGCCAGCAGGTGCAGGTGGATATGGAACACCGTTTGCCCGGCATGCTCGCGGCAGTTCATGACGATGCGGTAGCCATCCTGCGCGAAGCCTTCGCGGCGTGCGTACTCTGCCGCCGCCAGCGCCAGCTTGCCGATCAGGTGCGCCTGCGAAGGCTGCACGTCGTCCAGCGTGGGAATGGCTTCGTTTTTGGGAATGAACAGCACGTGCACCGGCGCCTGCGGTGCGATGTCCTTGAACGCCAGCACATCGTCATCTTCGTAGACGATGGTGGCCGGAATTTCGCGGCGGATGATCTTGCCGAACAGCGTGTCTTCAGACATGGGGTCACCTTGAGGGTTGCCGGCAATGCCGGCTGTCAGGTTGCTTCGGTACGGGTGCCGAACGCGTGCGAGAGCGTGCCGCGATCCACGTATTCCAGCTCGCCGCCCAGCGGCAGGCCCTGCGCCAGGCGGCTGGGCCGCACCTTGTGCGCACGCGCCAGCTGCGCCAGGTAATGCGCGGTGGCCTCGCCTTCGACGGTGGCGCTGGTGGCGATGATCAGCTCCTGCACCTCGCCCTGCCCCAGCCGTGCTTCCAGCTGGTCCAGGCCGAGTTCGCGCGGGCCGATGCCGTCCAGCGGCGAGAGCCGACCCTGCAATACGAAGTACACGCCGCGGAACCCGGTGGCGGTTTCAATCGCCAGCCGGTCGGCCGGCGATTCCACCGCACACAGCTGCTGGCGTTCGCGGCTGCCATTGGCGCAGACCGCGCAGATGTCGGTTTCGCTGAAATCGCGGCACTGCGCGCAATGGCCGATGCGCTCGATCGCCTTGGCCAGTACCTCGGCCAGCTTTTTACCGCCCTCGCGCTCGCGCTCCAGCACGTGGTACGCCATGCGCTGGGCGGTCTTCTGACCTACCCCGGGCAGCACCCGGAAGGCTTCGATCAGCTGTTCGAGCAGGGGCAGGCTCACGCTTAGAACGGCAGCTTCATGCCAGGCGGCAGCTGCATGCCGGCCGTGGCCGAGCCCATGCGGTTCTTGGATTCGGCATCGATCTTGTTGGAGGCGTCGTTGAAGGCGGCCGCGACCAGGTCTTCGGTCATTTCCGCATCGGACAGGATCGACGGATCGATGCGCACCTTGCGGCACTCCTTGGCGCCGGTCAGGGTCACGCTGACCATGCCGCCGCCGGCGGTGCCGGTGACTTCCAGCTTGGCGAGTTCTTCCTGGGCCTTCTGCAGGTTTTCCTGCATCTTCTGGGCCTGCTGCATCAGTTGGGCGATGTTGCCGCGCATGTCGTGTTACTCATCAAAAGGACGGATGGAATCGGTCACGACCCGGGCGCCATGCTGCTGGATCAGCAGCTGCACCGACGGGTCGGCCATGAAGGCGGTTTCGGCCGCCTGCTGTCGCTCGCCACGCTGGCGGTCGGAACGCTGGTGCAGCGTTTCGGCCTCGGCGTTGCCATGTTCGATCACGATCTTCGGGGTCATCCCGAGCGGGCCCGACAGGGCCTCGGTCAGGGCCGCCAGCGAACGGTCCGAACACAGGTACTCAAATCCGGGCGATACGGCCAGTTTCAAGACACCGTGCTGGAAGCCGATGAAGGCCGCGTGCGCGGCCAGCTGCCGCGACGGACCATTCAGCTGGCTCTGGGCGACCAGCTCCAGCCAGGTTTCGGCCGACGCCAGCGCGACCGGGCCGGCAGTGCCGGCCGCAGGTGACGGGGTGATGGCGATGCCCTGCGGGCGCGGCGCGGGCGCCACCGCCTGGACGGGCGGGCGTTCCGGCGGCGCTTCCCACGGTGCGGCCATGGCAGCGTCGGGGCTGGCCAGTTCCACGGCCAGGGCTTCGTCACGGTCGTCGCTGCCGGCCTGGTGCCACGGCGGCAGATCGTCGTCGGCGGCGGGTTCGGCCACCGGCGCAGGTGTCGGCTTCGGCGCAGCGGGGGCAACCACGGGCGCCGCCGGGGCCACCGGCGCCGAAGCGACCACAGGCGCTGCGACGACGGCAACGGGCGCAGCCGCTACGGGCGCGGCTGCGGCGGCCGGCGCGGCGGCCATCCCCCCCTGCTCGGCCCCGCGCGAACCGCTGCCCACGTCGGTACCGGTGCCCGGGTCACGCGGCACCGGCGGTACCGCGGCGGCCGGGCGGAACGCCAGCATGCGCAGTACGGCCATTTCAAAACCGGCGCGCGGGCTGGGCGCCAGGTGCAGGTCGCGGCGGCCACTCAGCGCCATCTGGTACCAGAGCTGCACCACTTCCGGGCGCAGGCGCTGGGCGAAGGCGGCGGCATCGATGCCTTCGCCGTCGGCCTGGGCGCCGGGCACCAGCTGCTGCACCTGGATGCGGTGCAGGGCTTCGGCCAGCGCTTCGAGCACGCCGCTCCAGTCGGGCGAGAATTCGGCCAGCGCGGCCACCACCTGCAACAGGCGCACGCCATCGCCGTCGGCCAGGGCCTCGAGCATGGCCGCCACCTGGGTGCGGTCCACGGTGCCCAGCATGGTGCGCACCACGTCTTCGCGCAGCGCGCCACCGGCATAGGCGATGGCCTGGTCGAGCAGCGACAGGCCGTCACGCAGGCTGCCATCGGCGGCCTTGGCCAGCTGCACGATCGCGGTCGGGTCGGATTCGATCTCCTCGGCGGCCAGGATCCGGGTCATCTGGCCCTGGATCTGGTCCTCGTCCAGCCGCTTCAGGTTGAACTGCAGGCAGCGCGACAACACCGTGACCGGCAGCTTCTGCGGGTCGGTGGTGGCCAGCAGGAACTTCACGTGTTCCGGCGGCTCTTCCAGCGTCTTCAGCAGCGCATTGAACGCCGCCTTGGACAGCATGTGCACTTCGTCGATCAGGTAGACCTTGTA
This sequence comes from Stenotrophomonas sp. PS02300, assembly GCF_029959395.1. Taxonomy (NCBI): domain Bacteria; kingdom Pseudomonadati; phylum Pseudomonadota; class Gammaproteobacteria; order Lysobacterales; family Lysobacteraceae; genus Stenotrophomonas; species Stenotrophomonas sp. PS02300. Next base: position 738 of record NZ_JASCOP010000062.1, on the reverse strand, counting down.
CTTGCCGCGCGAGGGCATGTACTGGGCGTTCTCGATCACCTCGCGGACATCGTCCACGCCGGTATTGGACGCGGCATCGATTTCCAGCAGGTCGATATAGCGCCCGGAATCGATATCCAGGCAGGCCGGGCACTGGCCACAGGGATCGGCACTGGTGCCCTGCTCGCAATTCAGCGACTTGGCGAAAATGCGCGCGATGGTGGTCTTGCCGACCCCTCGGGTGCCGGTAAACAGGAATGCGTGGTGCACCCGGCCGCTGTCCAGCGCATTGCTGAGCGCACGGACCACGTGTTCCTGGCCTACCAGCTCGGCAAAACGCTTGGGACGCCACTTGCGGGCAAGGACGAGATAGGACATCAGGCCACCGTCTTCATCGGGACGTCCATTGTGCCACGCCTGTCCAGCCCCCCAGCCGGGTGATCGTGGTGCTTGTGCCAATCGCATTCCCCGGCTAGAATCTGCGCCCCTGCAGCGGGTTATCGCAGCAGGTCCGGAGAGGTGTCCGAGCGGTTGAAGGAGCACGCCTGGAAAGTGTGTAAGCGTCTAAACCGCGCTTCGGGGGTTCGAATCCCCCTCTCTCCGCCAGACAAACGCAAAAAGGCCGCCCCAAGGGGCGGCCTTTTTGCGTTTGCCCGGCGGAGATCGGGGGATGAAAGGCCGCCCAAAGGGCGACCTTCAGCGTAGAGCCACGCCCTGCGTGGCTGCCCTTCGTTCAGCACCGCGAAGCCACGCAGGGCG
>NZ_JASCOP010000061.1:0-23965 GCF_029959395.1 Stenotrophomonas sp. PS02300 | reverse complement strand
CGCCGGCTGCACCCGCAGCGCCGCAGCAGGCGCCCCAGGCACCGGCCGCTTCCGGCGGCGATGCCCCGGCCCCGCAGGGCGGTGGCCAGGACGCCGGCGACGGCGGCCAGCGCAATAACAACAACCCGCAGGGCGGCCAGAACCCGTACCAGCAGGGTCAGAACCAGGGCCAGGGCCAGAACCAAGGCCAGGGCCAGGGCAACCGCCGTGACCGTTTCCGCAACCGCCGTGACCGCGACCGCAATCGCGGCGGTGGTGGCGGTGGTGGCTTCCGCGACGACGGCATGCCGCAGGACAATGGCGAACAGCAGCCGTTCGTGCGCAGCCAGCAGGCCAACGTGCCCGAGGGCTTCCCGGTCTATTCGCTGAGCGACCTCAAGCGCATGCCGGCGCAGAAGCTGCTGGAAATCGCCGAGCAGCTGCAGATCTCCGAAGGCGTGGCCCGCGCCCGCAAGCAGGACGTGATCTTCGCCCTGCTCAAGGTGCTCACCCGCCATGGCGACGGCGTGGCCGCCGACGGCGTGCTGGAAATCCTGCCGGACGGCTTCGGCTTCCTGCGCGCGGCTGAAGCCAGCTACCTGGCCGGCCCTGACGATACCTACATTTCGCCCAGCCAGATCCGCCGCTTCAACCTGCGCACCGGCGACCACCTCTCCGGCCGCATCCGCTTCCCGAAGGACGGCGAGCGTTACTTTGCGCTGTCGATCGTGGACACCATCAACGGTGAGCCGCTGGAAGCGTCCAAGAACAAGGTGTTGTTCGAGAACCTCACCCCGCTGTTCCCGCGCAAGCGCTTCACCCTGGAACGTGGCAACGGTTCGTCCGAAGACATCACCGGCCGCATCATGGATCTGATGGCACCGCAGGGTAAGGGGCAGCGTGCGCTGATCGTCTCCCCGCCGAAGGCCGGTAAGACCATGCTGATGCAGCAGGTGGCAACGGCGATCACCACCAACCATCCGGACGTGCACATGATCGTGCTGCTCATCGACGAGCGTCCGGAAGAAGTGACCGAAATGCAGCGCACCGTGCGCGGCGAAGTCATCAGCTCCACCTTCGACGAACCGGCCGCGCGCCACGTGCAGGTTGCCGAAATGGTGATCGAGCGCGCCAAGCGCCTGGTGGAACACAAGAAGGACGTGGTGATCCTGCTCGACTCGATCACCCGCCTTGCGCGTGCCTACAACAACGTGGTGCCCAGCTCCGGCAAGGTGCTCACCGGTGGTGTGGACGCCAACGCCCTGCACCGCCCGAAGCGCTTCTTCGGTGCCGCGCGCAACGTTGAAGAAGGCGGCAGCCTGACCATCATCGCCACCGCGCTGGTCGACACCGGCAGCAAGATGGACGAAGTGATCTACGAAGAATTCAAGGGCACCGGCAACAGCGAAGTGCACCTGAACCGTCGTATCGCAGAAAAGCGTGTGTACCCGGCCATCGACATCAACCGTTCGGGCACCCGCCGCGAAGACCTGTTGATCGAACCGGAGCTGCTGCAGAAGATCTGGATCCTGCGCAAGCTGCTGCACCCGATGGACGAAATCGCCGCGATGGAGTTCCTGCTCGACAAGATGAAGAACACCAAGTCCAACGACGAGTTCTTCGGTTCGATGAAGCGCTGACCGGCGCCGAGATCGAAACAGAAAAAGGCCCCGCACTGCGGGGCCTTTTTCATGCAGAACCGGTAGGTACCGACCGTTGGTCGGTACACCTCACGGCCGCATCCGATCCAACAACGGCCCGAAGTGTGGCGTAACCAGCATCGCCACCGGCTCCTCCGCAGTCTCCACCGCGTCCGCAGCGGTTTCTTCCACTGCGTCCGGCGCCGCTTCCGCGCCTCCCCAATCCAACCCGATCCCGGCTCTGATCACCGTGGACACCGCCACCAGGATCAACAGCGATGCCCCACCCAGGACGTGAACAAACGTCATAGCCGACTCCCCGCGTGCGTATGACCCGCACACTACCCACCACGCGGCAGCCTTCCTTTGAATCTGTTCCTAAAACGTCAAGCTAGTGGCGCCGACGGCTCGCCGGCGCCGCACGTCACCTGCACTCCACCACACCCTCGGCCTTGTCGGCCTTCGTCGCCACCCGCACCTGGGTGAAGGCCGCCGCGAACGGCTTGTCCGCGCTGACCACGAACGGTGCTTCCACCGCGCCCAGGTCCACGCCCTTGCTGGCGAAGCAGGCCAGCGGGATGGTCACGGTGCGCTTCTGGCCAGGGGTGAGCGTTGCCAGCGCCGGGGCGATATCCACCCCGCCCTCGCAGCCGGTGCCGCACTGCATGGTCACCGTGACCGGCGAAGCGGGCTGGTGCTGCACCATCACGTCGAACTGCAACGCGCCGTTGCTGCGCGCCAGCGCGCCCAGGTTGCGCCGCGAGGTGCTGCGCGCGATCAGCTGCGCCGGGGCCAGCCAAGTCACTTCGCGGGCGTCCTGCTGGGTGTTGATCTGCACCGTGCGCACGTCGGCGACCGGCGTGGCGGCGGGCCAGCGCAGGCTGGCGTTGAGATCGTTGCCGAGCGGCTGGGTGGCGCCACCGGCGGCGATGTGCAGCGAGAACGGCGCGGTGTCCACCCGGTTGAAGATCGGCAGCGTGGTCACTTCGCCGCAATGGTCCGGGTTGGTTTCGGGCAGGCGCGCGACCTGCGCCGGCTTGGCGTAGCTCAGGCCATAGCCGAATTTGAACAGGTCCGGGCGCTTCGGGTCCGGGCGGTCGATCGGTGCCGGGCACGGCACGCCCGGCCACGGGAAGCTGAGCCGGCCGTGGAAGTCATGCGCGGGCCTGCCGTCCTTGCCAGCCACCAGCACGTCGGTGATGCCCTTGCCTTCGGTACCCGGCAGCCACGCGGCAACGAACGCCTGCGACAGGTTGAGCAGGTCGTTGGTGTACATCGGGCGGCCGGAGAAATACACCGTGACCAGCGGCTTGCCGGTGGCGGCAGCGGCCTTGAGCACGGCGAGGTCCTGCGGCTGCGCACGGCTGTGGCTGACCGTGTCCGAAGCGAGGATGTCGCCGTTGGTTTCGGCGTACGGCGTTTCGCCGATCACCGCGACCACCACGTCGAACGCCGAGGCATCGATGCCCTTGGCGTCCGCGCTGTAGGTCACCTGCTGCGTGCCCAGTTCGGCGCGCAGCGCACCCAGCACCGAATCGGCGTTGGGGAAATCGGCGTTGGCGTTCTCGGTACCCTGCCAGGTCAGCGACCAGCCCCCGGCCTGGTCGGACAGGCTGTCGGCACTCTTGCCCACCACCAGCACGCGCGCATCGCGCTTGAGCGGCAGCACCTTGTCCTGGTTCTTCAGCAGCACCAGCGATTCGCGCACGGCTTCGCGCGCCAGTTCGCGGTGCTGCACGGCGTTGGCGTCACCTGCGTAACGGCTGTCGGACGGCTTGTGCTCGAACAGGCCCGCACGCAGCTTCACGCGCAGGATGCGGGTCACCGCATCGTCGATGCGCGCCATCGGAATCTCGCCGCTCTCCACCTGGGCCATGGTGTTTGCGATGAAGGCCTTCCAGTCATCGGGCACCATCACCATGTCGATGCCGGCGTTGATCGCCTGGGCGCAGCTGTCGTTGCGACAGCCGGGCACCTGGGCGATGCCGTTCCAGTCGGAGACGACGAAGCCGTCGAAACCCATCTTCTCCTTCAGCGCGCCGGTGAGCAGCGCCTGGCTGCCGTGCATCTTGCCGTAGTCCACGCCGCCGGCGCGGTCGTTCCAGCTGTTGAACGAGGCCATCACCGTCTGCACGCCTTCGCCCAGGGCACCGAAGTACCCCTGGCCGTGCACGTTGATCATGGTGGCCTTGTCCACCGTGGCCTCGCCCTGGTCGCGACCGTTGTCGGTGGCCCCATCGCCGATGTAGTGCTTGGCCGTGGCCACCACGTTGCCGTCGCCGGTGAAGCGGCCCTGTGCGCCCTTGACGTAGGCGGTGGCGTATTCGCGCACGATGGACGGGTCGGACGAGAAGCTTTCGTAGGTGCGGCCCCAGCGCGGGTCATGCGCCACGGCCAGCGTCGGCGCGAACACCCAGCCGATGCCGGTGGCACGGGTGGCGCTGCCGGTGGCGGCGCCGATGCGCTCGATCAACCCGGCATCACGGGTGGCGCCCAGGCCAATGTTGTGCGGGAACAGCGTGGCGCCAAACACATTGCTGTGGCCGTGCACCGCATCGGTGCCCCAGATCACCGGCACCGGGGTGCGCGCGTCGGTGGCCAGCGAGGCGGCGTGATACGCATCGGCCAGCTTGACCCAGTCGGCCACGCTGGCGTGCTTGTCCATGCCCGGCCACGAGCCACCGCCGTTGAGCACCGAACCGATGTAATAGGTGCGCACCTGTTCCGGGGTGATCTGCTTGATCTCCGGCTGGGTCATCTGCCCGACCTTCTGCGCCAGGGTCATCTGCGCAAGGATGCTGCGCACGCGGCTTTCGATGGCCGGGTCGGAGGCGATCGCACTGGTCACCTGCGGCCAGTCCTGCAGGCGCTCGGCGGCGGGTGCGGCATGCGCCTGGGCGGCCAATGCCGTCAAGACACAGACGGTAAGAAGAGTCTTCCGGGCGCTGCTCACGTGCATCTACCTCCAATGGAATGTGCGGATGATGGACCGGGCGCGGGCTGCTTCGGCGCTTCCGGTGACAGCGCTGTCATATAAGCCGGGCGTGGCCCTGTCAACTGCTTGGCGAGCGCGTTGTCCTGGTATCCCCGTGATTGCTGGGCCTGCTGTTTTCCAATGGGAAGAGAATGCGCAGTTGCTGTTGCAGCGCCGCATGGAAATCCAGACCGTGCACGAATACCCCGCAACGTGGCACCATCCGCCTGCTTCGGTAATCCCGAAACGACACAGGCGCATTACCATCGGCAGCGGCCGGCCGGGCTCTCCAGGAGGATCCATCGCACCATGCGTAGTCGTATCGAGGATGTCGCCGCCATTGCGGGCGTTTCGATCAAGACCGTATCGCGCGTGCTCAACAACGAGCCGAACGTGCGGGTGGAAACGCGCGACCGCGTGCTGGCTGCGGTCACCCGGCTCGGGTACAAACCGAACCTGTCGGCGCGCAGCCTGGCCGGGCAACGCTCGTATGCGCTGGCGCTGGTCTACAACAACCCCTCGCGCAATTACCTGATGGAAATCCAGAACGGCATGCTGGAGGCCTGTCATGCCAACCACTACAACCTGATCCTGGGGCCGGTCGGCATCGGCCGGCGCACCCTGCCCGACCTGGCCGCGCTGTTCGAGAACTCGCGACCCGATGGCGTGGTGCTGATTCCGCCGCTCACCGATGATGCGGTGGTGCTGGCGTACCTGGAAGACAACGAGATTCCGTTCTCCAGCATCGCGCCACGCCATCCCGAGGGCCGCATCGGCGTGCGCATGGACGAAACCACCGCAGTGGTGGAACTGATCGGCCACCTGGTCGCACAGGGCCACCGCCGCATCGCGCACATCAAGGGCCCGCGCGCGCATGGCGCGTGCCAGTGGCGCCTGGCCGGCTACCGCCAGGCATTGCGCGAGGCCGGCATCGAGTACGACCCGGCGCTGGTGGCCAGTGGCCAGTTCTCGTTCGAATCGGGCATCGAGGCGGCCAACACGCTGCTGGACCTGCCCGAGCCGCCGACCGCGATCTTCGCGGCCAACGACGACATGGCCGCCGCGGTGTTCCGCGTGGCCGGCCAGCGTGGCCTGCGCGTGCCGCGCGATCTTTCCGTGTGCGGCTTCGATGACACGCCCATTGCCGGGCACATCTACCCGGCACTGACCACCGTACGCCAGCCCACCGACACGATGGGCCGGTTGGCCACCGAACAGCTGATCGAACGCATCCGCTCGCCGAAGGCCGGCCGCATGGTCACCGTGGACCATGCGGTGCTGGTGCGTGAATCCACCCACGCACCACGGCGACGTTGACGCGTCAGGCGTAACGGCGCGACCCGCGCCATGCGTAGAACACGATGAACAGGTAGCACAGCATCGGCAGCAGGAACGATGCCTGCAGCCCGTAGTGGTCGGCCAGCCAACCCACGGCCAGCGGAACCACCGCGCCGCCCACGATCGCCATCACCAGCAGGCTGGAGCCCTGTCCCGTAAGCGGGCCCAGGCCGCCAATGGCCAGCGCGAAGATGGTCGGGAACATGATCGAGTTGAACAGACCCACGCTGACCACGCTCCATTTGGCCAGCTCGCCGGTGCCGAGCATGGTCACCGCCAGCAGGCCCATCACCACCAGCGCGAACAGCCCAAGCAGGCGGCGCGGATCGAAGCGCGCCAGCAGGAACGTTCCGACCAGCCGGCCGACCAGCGCGCCGCCCCAGTACAGCGACACGTAGCGCGTGGCCTCCTGCTCGGTCAGTCCTTCGCCGATGCCGGGCATGGACAGGAAGTTGACCAGCACGCTGCCGATGGACACTTCCGCGCCCACGTAAAAGAAGATCGCCAGCACGCCGAAGGCCAGGTGCTTGTGGCGCAGCGCCGCGCCCAGCGTGCCCTGCTCCTTGATGTCTTCCACCCCGGCAATGCTGGGCAGGCGGAACATCCAGATCGCCGCGGCCAGCACGAACAACGCGATGGCCAGGCCGAAGTACGGCACCTGCACCGACTGTGCTTCAGCGGCGCGGTAGGCCAGCGCTTCGGCCTGCGGCAGCAGCGCCAGCTGTTCGGCGCTGCGCGGTTCGGCCGCCAGGATCAGCAGGCCACCGAACAGCGGGGCGATGGTGGTGCCCAGTGCGTTCATCGACTGGGCCAGGGTGAGCCGGCTGGAGCTGGTCTGCTCCGGCCCCAGCAGCGCCACATACGGATTGGCGGCGACCTGCAGCACGGTGATGCCGGTGGCCAGCACGAACAACGCGCCCAGGAACAGCCCGTACACATGCAGCGCGGCGGCAGGCCAGAACAACAGCGCACCGACACCGGCGATGGCCAGCCCGGCCACGATGCCGCGCTTGTAGCCCACGGCCGCCACCAGCCGCCCTGCCGGCAGCGACATCAGGAAGTAGGCGCCGAAGAAGGTGAACTGGATGAGCATGGCCTGCACCCAGGTCAGCGAGAACGCGGCCTTGAGGTGCGGAATCAGGATGTCGTTGAGGCAGGTGATGAAGCCCCACATGAAGAAGATCGCCGTCACCACGGCCAGCGCCATGCGTGTGCTCTGTACGTGCTGCCCGCGAACCACGGTGGAAGTGTCCATTGCCTGTCCTTCTGATGGGAATTGCCAGCCATGCGGCGGCCAGACATGGAACCCGCTGGACGCCCACTTGTCCAGCGCTGTCAGACAATCGGTCAGGAGACATGACAGCGCTCGGCAATGTCCCGAAAACAGATTTCGCGCAGTTTCGTTCTGCACTGCACAACGGCCAGACCACACTGAATCGGGCGCATCACGTCCCTGCAAAACCGGGCTGAAAGGCCCGCATTGCAACGTTTAACGGCTGTACAGCGACCTGCCAGGGGACACACAGGGACACCCATGGGCGACACCGCAAACGACGCCCTTCATGGCACTTTGTTGACAACGCTGTCAGGCGTCGGCCCAATCCGCCCACATCGTTGTTGAATCGTGCCAGACGCCGTAGGACTGCCATTACCGATTTCCCTGGGGAGGGAGCTGCAATGAAGACGTACAAGGCCGTACCCCGCAAGGCAATGCTCACTTCCGCGCTGCTCGCCGTGTTGGCCGGGCCGGCGTGGGCCCAGGACACCACCCGCGACGGCGCTGCGTCGTCGTCGGAAGGGCTGGATCCGGCCACGCTCGATACGGTGCAGGTCACCGGTATCCGTGGCAGCCTCACCTCGTCCATGAACCTCAAGCGCGACAGCCAGGGTGTCGTGGACGGCATCGTGGCCGAAGACATCGGCAAGTTCCCGGATACCAACCTGGCCGAATCGCTGCAGCGCATCAGCGGCGTGTCGATCGACCGCACCTCCAGCGGCGAAGGCTCCAAGGTGACCGTGCGCGGCATCGGCCCGGACTTCAACCTGGTGCTGCTCAACGGCCGCCAGATGCCGGCCTCCAACCTCGGCAACGGCGGTGGCGGCCTGTCCGGTTCGCGCTCGTTCGACTTCGCCAACATCGCCTCCGAGTCGATCTCGGCGGTGGAGGTGTTCAAGACCACGCGCGCCGACAACCCGACCGGAGGCATTGGCGCCACGATCAACGTCAAGACCCTGCGCCCGCTCGAATCGGCGCCGGTGGTCAGCGTGGGCCTGAAGGCGGTCAGCGATACCTCGAACGACAACCTGCCGCGCACGCTGCAGGGGTCCAAGTACACCGGCGAGCTGTCCGGCATCTTCAGCGACACCTACGCCGATGGCCGCGTGGGCGTGATGCTGAGCGGCAGCTACCAGGAGCGCGACTCCGGCTTCAACCAGGCCACGGTGGCCGAAGGCTGGGCCACGTTCGAAGGCGATAACACCACCGACTGGCGCGTGCTGCCGCAGCCCGGCCAGGGCTACGCGGACCGCATCCAGAATCGTCCCGGCCCCAATGATGTGTACGGGCGCCCGCAGAACACCGCCTACAACGTCAACGGCGTGCAGCGCCAGCGCACCAACGGCCAGGCCACCCTGCAGTGGAAGCCGGTCGACAACGTGACCACCACGCTGGACTACACCTATGTCGAGAACAAGGTGCAGCAGCAGCGCAGCGAGCTGTCGGTGTGGTTCAACTACGGCCCGGGCGACAGCATCTGGACCAACGGCCCGGTCGCCGCACCGATCATCTACAGCGAAGACATGGTCAATTCGGACGTGTCGATGGGTGGCGCGCAGCTGGCGACCAAGAACACCCTGGACTCGCTGGGCTTCAACGTGGAGTGGGAGGTCAACGATGCGTTGACCCTGAACTTCGATGCCCACAACTCCACCGGCGAGTCGCAGCCGGACAGCCCGTACGGTTCGGCCGGCGTGCTCGGCGTGGCCGCGTTCGTGCGCGGCAAGACCACCGTGGACTACAGCGGCGACCTGCCGATCATCAACATCGCGCTGCCGCCGGGCGGCGTGCAGACCGCCGATGCGCTGGTGACAGGCTCGGTGTTCCAGAACAGCTACAACAAGTCCGAGGTGGAACAGTACCAGGGGCGCGGTACCTTCAAGTTCGCCGACTACTCCGCGCTGGACTTCGGCGTCGGCTATACCGACGTGAAGAACCGCTCGGCTTCGGCGATCATGCAGCGCAATACCTGGGGCGGCCTGGGCACCCCGGCCGACTACGATGACAGCATCTGGTATGCCGATGACATGGCGAAGTACTTCGATGCGTTCTCCGGGCACAACGATCCGCGCCTGACCGGCCAGTTCCTGGTGTTCGACTTCGACAGGCTGATCAACCGCGCCGCCCAGGTCGGCACCGCGTCCGACCCGGCCTGCCCCACCTGCTACGTGGCGCCCACCGAGTACTCGCAGGACATCCGCACCAACGAGAAGTCCAAGAGCGCGTTCCTGCAGTACCGCACCACCTTCGACTGGTCGATGCCGTTGAACGTGGCGGTTGGCGTGCGCTACGAACAGACCGACGTGGACTCCACCGCGATGGTGCGCGTGCCCAGCGGGATCAGCTGGAGTTCGGCCAACGAGCTGAACATCGACTATGCCAGCGAGAGCGGCTTCATCAGCGACAGCGGCAAGTACGACTACGTGCTGCCCAACCTGGACCTGAAGCTGGACATCAGCGATACGCTGGCGCTGCGCGGCAGCTACAGCCGCAGCCTGGGTCGCGCGGGGTGGGACCAGATCCAGAGCGGGCAGTCGCTGGCCGACATCGTGCGTACCCAGGGCGGCAGCGGGTCGCGCGGCAATCCGGCGCTGGAGCCGCTGCTGTCGGACAACTTCGACCTGTCCCTGGAGTGGTACTACGGCGAATCCAGTTACGCCTCGGTTGGCTTCTTCCGCAAGAACATCAAGAACTTCATCAGCAATACGATCGTCCGCGAGAACACCGGCGACCTGCACACGCCGGTCGGTGGCGCGTACTGGAATGCGGCGCTGGCGGCCGGCTGCGGGGTGAGCGACATGCCCTGCATCCGCGATTACATCTTCACCAACTTCAACGGCCAGCCCGGCGTGACCGCCACCGGCACCAATTCGGCAGGCCAGCTCACCGGCACCATCGTCGGCCAGCCGGGCGACCCGATCGCCGGGTTCGACATCACCCTGCCGGCCAACCAGCGTTCGGACCATCTCGATGGCTGGGAAGTGGCGGTACAGCACCTGTTCGGCCAGTCCGGGTTCGGCGTGGCCGCCAACTACACCAAGGTGAAGTCCGGGCTGACCTTCGACAACCTGAGCCTGGGCGACCAGTACCCGATGGTGGGCCTGAGCGATTCGGCCAACCTGGTGGCGTTCTACGACAAGCACAACTGGCAGATCCGTGCGGCCTACAACTGGCGCGAGAAGTTCCTCAACGGCATCGGCGGCCAGGGCCCGAACCCGAACTACACCGATGATTACGGCCAACTCGACCTCAACATCAGCTACGCGGTCAGCGAACAGCTGTCGCTGAGCCTGGAGGCGATCAACCTCACCGACGAGACCATGCGTACCTACGCACGGCATACCAACATGCTGCGCTACGCCACCCAGACCGGCCCGCGCTACATGTTCGGCGTCCGCTACAAGTTCTGAGCAGCAGCGGTGTGGCGGGTCTACACTCGCCACACCGCCACCGCCCGCAAGCGACCCTGCCATGCCTGCAATGCCCGGCCCGATCGACGAAGTGCGCGACCTCGACCGCCACCGGCTGGCCGAGGTACTTCCAGGCTGGACCACGCCCAAGGTGATCCGCGGGCTGGTGGCGGACTGGCCGATGGTCAGCGCCGCACGCGACTCGGCCGACGCCGCGGTCGCCCACCTCAAGCAGTTCGACCACGGCACCCTGCCGGTTTCCGCCACCACCGCGCCGCCCGAAGCGAAGGGCCGCATCTTCTACAACGCGGACATGAGCGGCTTCAACTTCCGCCGCGAGCAGATCGCGCTGAAGGTGGTGCTCGATACCCTGCTCAAGTACCGCAGCACCCCCGAACCGCCCACCATCTACGTGGCCTCGACCACGCTGGACAGCTTCCTGCCCGGCTTCCGCCAGCACAACCCGCTGGCGCTGGGCGTGGACGAACCGCTGGCCAGCATCTGGATCGGCAACCGCTCGCGCATCGCCGCCCACCACGACGTGCCGGACAACCTGGCCTGCGTGGCGGCCGGCCGCCGCAGGGTCACCCTGTTTCCGCCGGATCAGATCCGCAACCTGTATGTCGGCCCGCTGGATTTCACCCCGGCCGGCCAGGCAGTGAGCCTGGTCGACTTCGCCGAACCGGACCTGGACCGCTTCCCGCGCTTTGCCCGGGCCATGGCCAGCGCGCAGGTGGCCGAACTGGGCCCTGGCGATGCGGTGTTCATTCCTTCCCTGTGGTGGCACCACATGGAAGGGCTGGATGATTTCAACGTGCTGGTGAACTACTGGTGGCGCCCGGTACCGGCCTGGATGGATCCACCCATGAACGCCCTGATGCTGTCATTGCTGGCGCTGCGCGGGCTGCCGCCGGCCCAGCGCCGGAACTGGCAGGCATTGTTCGACCACTATGTATTCGCCGCCGGCGGCGATACCACCGCGCATATCCCCGAAGCCGCACGCGGAGTGCTGGGCCCGCTGGATGGGGCAATGGCGGCCAATGTGCGCAGCGTACTTCGCAAGCGGCTGGAACGCTGAGTTCGGCCTTCCCCTTTCGGGCCCGGAATCCGTGATAATCCGCGCCGTGATCCGTAGTCCGCCCGGGGGTAGGGTGGCCGCATCCAGGGCGCCGCCAGGCGAACCGGCCCGGCGCCATGCAGTTCACCTCTGACCGCTCCAACGTTGCAGCCTCATCGGTAGGACCGGTTGGCGCAGCACCTTGCCGGTTGTTTCGTCCATGCCCCTGCTGTCATCCCGCCTCAACCTGGGCAAGCTGATCCTGGCGCTTGCGCTGCTCAGCGCGCTCGTCGCCTTGGCCAACACCCTGCACGCCAGCTACCGCGTGCAGCGCGAACAGCTGATCGGCACCACGCTCGAATCCAACCGGGTGTACGCCAGCAAGCTGGCCGAGAGCACCCAGAACTTCGTGCTGTCGGCCCAGCAGCAGCTGGCCTACGCCGCCACCGGCCTGGGCCAGCGGGCGCACACCCGGGCCGAGCTGGAAGCCGAAGCGGCCCGCCTGCAGCTGCAGACCAACAGCTTCAACTCGGTGCTGATCGTGGACCCGGCCGGCACGGTGCTGGCCACCTCGCCGTTGAGCCTGGCCCTGCAGGGGGTGGTGCTCAACAGCCAAGGCAACAGCGAGGCGCTCAAGCGCCGTGAACCGTACATCAGCGATCCCTACCAGTCGGCCACCGGCCGCCTGCTCATCGCCATCTCGCACCCCATCTTCGACGCGCAGGGCCAGTACAAGGGCTATGTGAGCGGCACCATCTACCTGCGCCAGCGCAGCATCCTGCAGAGCCTGCTGGGCAAGCACTACTACCGCGACGGCTCGTACCTGTACGTGGTCGACCGCAACGGCCGCATCCTGTACCACATCGAACCCACCCGGGTGGGCCAGTTCGCGCTGGAGAACCCGGCGGTGAAGGCCGTCAGCCAGGGCCACTCGGGCGCGCAGGAAGTGCGCAACAGCCACGGCGTGCTGATGCTGGCCGGCTACGCACCGGTGCCCAGCGTGGGCTGGGGCGTGGTGGCACAGCGCCCGACCGAGGCCACGCTGGCGCCGCTGTCGCGCTTGATGAAGGCGGTGATCTGGAATGCCATCCCGCTGGGCGTGCTGTCGCTGCTGGTCACCTGGTGGTTCGCCCGGCGCATTTCGCTGCCGCTGTGGCAGATGGCGCGCAACGTGCAGAACCGCGATACCGGCATCGCCATCCGCCACGTGACCGGCATCAAGGCGTGGTACTACGAGGCCGCGCACCTCAAGCAGGCGCTGCTGTACAGCTTCAACCTGCTGCAGGACCGCATCGGCAAGCTCAACCGCGCCAGCATGACCGACCCGCTCACCGGCCTGCAGAACCGCCGTGGGCTGCAGGAAGGATTGGAGGACTGGCAGGCACGCGGGCAGCCGTTCGGGATCATCGCGCTGGACATCGACCGCTTCAAGACCATCAACGACCGCTTCGGCCACGCGGTAGGCGATGCGGTGATCCTGCGCATCGCGCAGCTGATGCGCGACGATTCGCGCGATACCGACCTGCTGTGCCGCAATGGCGGCGAGGAGTTCCTGATCCTGCTGCCGGGCATCGACGTGGCCGCCAGCGCCGGCATCGCCGAACGCCTGCGGCAGCAGGTGGAAGCGGAAGTGTTCGAACAGGTCGGCACGGTAACGGTATCGCTGGGCGTGGCCCACTACCCGTCCTACCACGAGGACCCGCAGCAGGCGCTGCGACTGGCCGACAAGGCGCTGTACATGGCCAAGGAACAGGGTCGCAACCGGACCGTGGTCTACCCGGCGCCGGACGGCCCGGCCGGAACCTGATTCTGAAACCGGATCGACGCGCGGCGCCGATCCGGTCTCTCACCTGCTCACCCGCCGAGCGGGGTCAGCAGGCGCGGGCCATTGCTGACGTCGGTCATGTATACGCCGCCGACCGCCAGCAGGCCAGCCACATCCTGTTCGCCGGGTCCCACCTGCCGCCAGGGCGCCTGCGCGCGCGGGCCCGGAATGTAGACGTTCCACTGGCCGTAGCCGCGCGTGACTTCGCCGAAGTCGAAGCTGACCGGCACGCGCACGGACCAGAACGGCTTGTCCTTCTCGTCACCCGTACTGGGTGCCCGGAAGCTCCAGCGATGCGCGGCGTCCACGCTCTGCTTCGCGAACGCCTCGCGCAGCCGCTCCATGCGGCGCGCGTCGCCGAGCACGCGCAGGTTGACCTGTTCGGCGATCACATCCATGACCTTGCCGTCACGGCCGACCTTCACGATCAACATCACATCGCCACTGCCGCCCATGTTCAATGCTGCCGAGGGAAAGCGCGGCGGCGGCAGCTTGATCGAGGTGACCTGGTCGGTGCTCGTGTTGTCATACCCGCCGAAAGTCGCAGCATCGAGCGTGACCATGTCCTTGCCGTCGGGCCCGATGTTGGCGACCAGGCGGATGGATACCTGGGTGCGCGCACGCACGGGCTTGCCATCGCGCACGATCGGCTCGAAACGCCAGGTCTGCACGGAGCGGTCCACGAAGCTGGCCAGTTCCACCGGCACTTTCTCGCGCTGGTCCAGCACGAAGCCTTCCACCTGCCCTTCGGTACCGATGTTGACCTGCCCGGTCAGCACCATGCTGCCTTCGGCGGTCTTGCGCATCTCACTGCGCGTCTGTGCGGCGGCCTCCGGCGCGGCGGCGACGATGCTGCCGCCGAGTGCCAACGCCAGTGCCAGGTAAAGGGAACTACGCATTGCACGACTCCTTGTGATCAGCTGCCCAACGGGGTGAGCAGGCGCGGACCGTCATCCAGGTCTGCCATGTAGATGCCACCTGCAGCCAGCAGGTCCGGTGCGGCTTCTGCGCCGGCCTGCGAGGTGCGCCACGGCGCGCGCTCACGCGGACCGGGAATGTAGGCTTCCCACGTGCCGTAAGGTGTGCGTTCGCCCATCATGTAACGGACCGGGATCCGCACCGTCCACGACTCGGCGTCCTTTAACTTGCCGGTGGTCGGCGGGCGGAAGGTCCAGCTGCGCGCGGTGGACACCGATGCACGGGCAAACTCGTTGCGCACCTGGCGCATCTGGCTTTCCTTGCCCACCACGCGCAGGTTTACCTGCTCGGCGACCACATCGTCCACGGTCCCGTCGCGGCCGACCTTCAGCAGCAGCAGCACCTCACCCTTGGCGCGCATGGCGGCGAGAGTCTTCGGGTAGGTCGGCGAGCGGATCTCGCTGGAGGTCACCCGGCTGGTGTCGTCCGGGTCGTACTTGCTGAAGCTCGCGCCCGCCACGCGCACGGTGTCGCCGGCGCCGTCCGGGCTGGACTGGGAGAGCAGGCGAAGGGTCACCGGCGTCTGCGTCGCCACCGCCGTACCGTTCTCCACGGCCGGCCGGAACTGCCATGCCTGCACCTGGCGCTGCACGAATGCCGCCAGATCGGCAGGCAGCTTGTCGGCATGGTCCAGCTGGAAGCTGGTGACGTGCCCGTCGGTACCGATATCGATCTTGCCGGTCAGCGTCATGCTGGCTTCGGCGGTCTCACGCACCGCACGCGCGGTCTGTGCAGCGGTGTCGCTTGTTGCGACCAGCCCGGTGCCGCCCAGTGCGAGGGCCAACGCCAGAAAATGGGGATAACGCATCTCACCTGCTCCTTGTGGATGAACCCCGAGGATAGCCCAGTGATGTGTCAGGGGGAAATCAGGCCAGGCGATGATGGGCTGCGTAGGGCGGCGTATCGGGATAATCGCCGGCCGCGAAACGCGCCTGCAGCCCCTGCCACCGGTGGGGATCGAACAGATGCGCATGGTGTTCACGCACGGCGGCAAGCTCGTCGGCGGGCAGTCCCATGAAGGGTGCGAAGCGCTCCGGGAACACATCACGCGGGCCTACGTGGAACCACGGTTCGTCCGCCATGGCTTCGTCCGCATTGCGCGGCGTGGGCCATGCGCGGAACACGCAGTCACTCACCAGGCACAGCTCGTCGTAGTCGTAGAACACCGCACGGCCATGCCGCGACACACCGAAGTTCTTGGGCAGCATGTCGCCCGGGAAGATGTTGTTGCGCGCCATGTCGGTGATCGCCTGCGCATAATCCAGCGCGGCGGCGCGACGGGCTTCGGCGGTCTGTTCGCGCAGGTAAAGATTGAGCGGCCGGAAGCGGCGCTGCACGTAGCACAACGCGATCACCAGCGAATCGCCGTCTTCACGTACGCTGGCCGCGCACTGGGTGAGCAGTTCTTCGCGCAGCGCCGGCGAGAAGCGGACCTTGGGAAAGCGGAGATGGCGGTAGGGTTGCGCATCCAGCAGGCGCCCGACGCGATCCAGGTTGAACACCAGCGCGTACTTTTCCTCCACCTGGTGCCGGGTCATGGTCTTGGGCCAGGCGAAGCGGTCGCGGATCAGCTTGAACACCAGCGGGTAACTGGGCAGCGTGAACACCGCCATGACCATGCCGGGGGTGCCATCGGCATGCACCAGCTGTTCGTCGGGATGCTCCTGGAAGTGGCGGAAGAAGGTGCGGTAGCGCTCGGTCTTGCCCTGTTTGGCACGCCCCAGCACGGTGTAGATCTCATCGATGGGCTTGGCCGGCAGCAGGCTGCGCAGGAACACCACCGCGTCACCTACGGTGGCCAGGTCGGCCTGGAAGTAGCTGCGCGACACGCCGAACAGGTGCGCCACATCGCGGCGCCGGGTCAGCACCGCCTCGGCACGCAGGCCGTTGTCGTCGTTGACCAGCGCGATCACGCAGGGCGAGAAGCGGTGTTCGCCGAACACCCGCCCCACCAGGTAGGCACGCCGCTCGCGGTAGAACACGGTATCCAGCAGCTCGATGCTGCGTACGGGCTGTGTCCCCCAATGCTGCAGGTCGTCCTGCAGGCGCACGGCAATGGCGGCCGCGCAGCGCAGCTGGTGCGCATAGGGCACATCGAAGCGATAGTCACCCAGCACCCGCATGAAGGCCTCGGCCGGCCGGGTCGCCGACAGCGCGTAGGTATGCCGTGCGACCGGGTGGGTGATGGCATCGGAGGGCTCCACGTCCATCGCCATGAACTCCACCGCCGCATCCACGCCTTCGGTCGCGAACAGGCGCCGCGCCAGGGTGTTGTAGAAGGTCTTGTAAAGTTCGGCGTCGATCAACCCGGAAACCAGACCCGCGTAGGCGCTGCGGATCCGCAGCCAGAGGTTGCGCTCACCCACGGCCTCACGCGCTGCCCGCCGCAGCACATCCACCGTTTCAGCGATGCAGCGGTCATACAGCCCGATGCGCTCCACCGCATCCTGGCGCGCCCCGTTCCAGTCGCGGGTCTCGAAGCGCACCCGCGCGCGCCGGGTCACCCCGGCAAAGCGCGCGTGGTAATCCTCGAAACCATCGCGGATCAGCGCCGCCAGCCGCGCGGCCAGCGCTTCATCGTCAGGGGATTGGGCAACAGGCATGCTGGGCAACCGGAAGAACCATCCCCACCATAGTAGTGCCGGCCCATGGCCGGCAAGCCGCCCGTTCCCGGACAGCCACCGACCACCCGGGGTGGTCGGCAGCAGGGTCGGGTCTTACAGCGCCAGCGACGCTTCCACGTCCTGCACCCGGCGCCGTGCCAGGGCAAGGTTGGACTTGTTGCGGTCGAGCACCAGGTACAGGAACAATCCCTTCTGCGCCGCGACCGGGCGCATGATGTGGTACGCCTTGCCCAGCGAGATCAGGATGTCCTCGATGGTGTCGTTGAGGTTCAACGACGCAGCGGTTTTCATCTTCGCGCGGATCACTTCGGTGTTGCCCGCTGCCGCCACTTCCATGTCCATGCCCGAGCCGGCTTCGCCCAGCAGCATGCCGCTCTCATAGTCCACCAGTGCCACCGCCTGCGCGCCGTCGATGGTCATCAGCGCGGCCAAGGTATCGCTCACTCCTGCCATGTTGCACCCCTTTGGTTGTCGAGCCCCAAGTTCCCCTACGGATCGGCTCGTGATCCGCTGAGTTCGGCCATGATGTTGCGGCCACATTCCTTTGCACTCCAAAGCACCTTGCCGGTGACGCTGCGCGTGTCGCAGGCGGTCATCAGCAGCAGCGGCGCGGGGGTGCACGGCAGCGCCAGCATCAGCACCTTGCCCTCGCCCGCCTCCAGCATCAGCACTTCCAGCTCGCCCAATGACAACTCGCGGCCCACGGCAGCGGCCAGTGCCAGCATCGCGCTGGTCATCGCGGCCAGACGTTCGCCATTGCCGTGGCTGCCCGCTGCAGGTACGAGCGCGAAACCATCAACGCTGGCCAGCACCGCACTGCGCACCCCATTGAGGCCGTCGGCGAACGCTTGAAGGTGCTGGGCAACACGTTCACGCACGGCCGGTTCCAGCCGGCGCACATCCTGCCCGTCAGCCATGGGCCAGCACCAGGTCGCGGGTTTCCATCTCGCTCATCAGCACGTCCATCAGGAAGAGGCCTTGTTCGCGCTCGCGCGCGTCGATGGGCATCACCGGCAGCAGGCGGTCATCCCAGCCCGCGACCGTGGCGCAGGAATCGAGGTCGAACTCCGGCGCCAGGTCCAGCCGCGAAACGCCGATCACCGCCGGCACCTGCGCGGCATGTTCACGCAGCACGCCCAGGTAGCCTTGAAGTTCTTCCACGGCTGCACGGCGGGTGGCATCAATCAAAAGCACCACGCCGCTGGCGCCCTGCAGCAGGATCGGCCAGATGAAGTCGAAGCGCTGCTGACCCGGGGTGCCGTACAGGCGCAGGCGGTCGCCGTTGGGCAGGTCGATGTCGGCGTAGTCCATGGCCACCGTGGTGGAGGCCTTGTCGGCGCCGTCGCGGTCGGTGTTGTGCACATCGGTATCCACCACCGCGCCGGCGGCGATGGCGCGCACCAAGGTTGATTTTCCACACCCCATCCCGCCGAGCACCACGATCTTGTGTTCGCGCACGCTCAGCCCCCGCCACGCTGGCGCACGCTGCGCCACATGCGGGCCAGCAGGGTGCCGCCACCCTCGCCCGCACGCAGGGGCGCGGCGCGGATCGGCGAATCTTCCAGCGCGGCGTAGCCGCACAGGTAGGCCGGGTG
This sequence comes from Stenotrophomonas sp. PS02300, assembly GCF_029959395.1. Taxonomy (NCBI): domain Bacteria; kingdom Pseudomonadati; phylum Pseudomonadota; class Gammaproteobacteria; order Lysobacterales; family Lysobacteraceae; genus Stenotrophomonas; species Stenotrophomonas sp. PS02300. Next base: position 5,269 of record NZ_JASCOP010000061.1, on the reverse strand, counting down.
GACGAAGCTGCGCACCGCTTCTGCGGAAACCTCCAGCAGGGTGGCGCACTCCTCCACGCTGCATGCGCGCTTGAGCAGCAACGAGCACAGCCGGAAGTTGTCGTGCTGGTGGCCCAGCACGCGGAAATCAGGCCAGCGCAGCAGCTTTACCCGTGCGCCGCGCTGCAGGCGCGCATCCAGCTCATGCCAGTGCGCGGGGCGTTGGCCCCATTGCCACAGCAGCGGCCGCAGCGGCTGGCGTGGCAGCGTGCCGGAGAGCTCCTGATACCGCCGCTCGGAGAGGCCATGCAACGAGAGCGATTCGAACTGGTCGGACAGATGCTGGGCGAGGCTCGCGGCGTCGATACCCGCCGGCACCACCATCTGGTCCAGGCAGAAATCGAGCAGAAGTGTCGGCACCTCGTTGAGCACCAGCACCGCGTGCCCCTGGCGCGCGGGCAGGCGTTCGCGCAGCGCGCGGGTGATCGCCTTGGCGCCCTGCGCCGTGCAGGGTTCGTCGATGCGCATCGGCGCATCGGGCATCTGCCGCAGGGCATCTTCGATGGCGTGGTCGTCGAGTACGCCACGATCTTCGCCCTGCCCCTGGTGCAGCTGCCCGTCCTGGTCCTCCACCCAGAGCTGGATGCGCGGTCGCTCGCGCACCATGCGCAACGCGGCGTTGCGCAACGCCGGGGTGTCCTTGATCACCAGCAGGTCGCACTCATCAAGATCGCGGCAGCTGCGCACGCGGTCGCCGGGCAACGAGGCCGCGACACGCAGGCGTTGCAGCAACGCGCGTTCTCCCTGGACATCCGATCCGACCACCAGCACCCTGGCCATCGCCTTCCCCCGGGTTGAGTGAGTAGCCTATGCCAAGGCTCGCGCATTCAACGGTGATGGACTGCTCACTTCGCACTGGCGAAACAGCCGGATCCATCCGCTGGGTGCTGCCTTGTTGCGGGAGCGTGCCAGAACTGCCCGGACGTACGTCACGTATTTGCGGCCAAAACAAAAAAACCCGCGCCGAAGCGCGGGTTTCCTGTCGACCACCACCCGAGTGGAATCGAACCTTACAGCGCCGCCAGTGCGGTGTTGAAGGTGCTGCTCGGGCGCATGGCCTTGCTGGCCTTGGCCACGTCCGGGCGGTAGTAGCCACCGATGTCGACCGGCTTGCCCTGCGCGGCAATCAGCTCGCCGACGATGGCCTGCTCGCTGTCAGCCAGTGCCTTGGCCAGCGGGGCGAAGCGGGCCTTCAGCGCGGCATCGTCATCCTGCGCGGCCAGGGCCTGGGCCCAGTACAGCGCGATGTAGAAGTGGCTGCCGCGGTTGTCGATGCCACCGAGCTTGCGCGAGGGCGACTTGTCGTTGTCCAGGAACTGGCCGTTGGCCTGGTCCAGGGTCTTGGCCAGCACCGTCGCACCGGCATTGTCGTAACGGTTGCCCAGGTGCTCCAGCGAGGCGGCCAGGGCGAGGAATTCACCCAGCGAATCCCAGCGCAGGTAGTCCTCTTCCACGAACTGCTGCACGTGCTTCGGGGCCGAACCACCGGCGCCGGTCTCGAACAGGCCACCACCGGCCATCAGCGGCACGATGGAGAGCATCTTGGCGCTGGTGCCCAGTTCCATGATCGGGAACAGGTCGGTGAGGTAATCGCGCAGCACGTTGCCGGTCACCGAAATGGTGTCCTCACCCTTGCGGATGCGGTCCAGCGAGAACGCGGTTGCTTCCACCGGGGCCAGGATGCGGATGTCCAGGCCGTTGGTGTCGTGGTCCTTGAGGTAGGTCTCGACCTTGGCGATCACCTGCGCATCGTGCGCGCGCGAGGCATCCAGCCAGAACACGGCCGGGGTGCTGCTCAGGCGGGCGCGGTTCACGGCCAGCTTGACCCAGTCCTGGATCGGGGCGTCCTTGGTCTGGCACATGCGCCAGATGTCGCCGGTCTGCACGGCGTGTTCGAACACCACGTTGCCGGCATCATCGGTGACGCGCACGGTGCCGTCGGCCGGAATCTGGAAGGTCTTGTCGTGCGAGCCGTATTCTTCCGCCTTCTGCGCCATCAGGCCGACGTTCGGCACCGAGCCCATGGTGGCCGGGTCGAACGCGCCGTGGGCAATGCAGTCGTCGATGACGGCTTGGTACACGCCGGCGTAGCAGCGGTCAGGAATGACAGCCTTGGTGTCCTGCAGCTTGCCGTCGGCATTCCACATGCCACCGGAGTCGCGGATCATCGCCGGCATCGAGGCATCGACGATGACGTCGCTGGGCACGTGCAGGTTGGTGATGCCCTTGTCGGAATTGACCATGGCCAGGCCCGGGCGCTTGCCGTACTCGGCAGCCAGGTCGGCCTTGATGGTTTCCTGGGTGGCTTCGGGCAGCTGCGGCAGGCGCGCGTACAGGTCGCCGATGCCGTTGTTGGGGTCGAAGCCGGCCTGCTTGAGCACGTCGGCGTGCTTGGCCAGCACGTCCTTGTAGAACTCTTCAACGACCACGCCGAACATGATCGGGTCGGAGACCTTCATCATGGTGGCCTTCAGGTGCAGCGAGAACAGCACGCCCTTGGCCTTGGCATCGGCGATCTGCGCCTGCACGAAGGCGGCCAGCGCGTTGCGGCTCATCACGGCGGCATCGACGATCTCACCGGCCTTGACGGCGGTCTTTTCCTTCAGCACGACGGTGCTGCCATCGGCCTGCTGCAGTTCGATCTTCAGGGTGCCGGCGGACGCCAGGGTGGCCGACTTTTCGCTGCCGTAGAAATCGCCGCCGTCCATGTGCGAGACGTGCGACTTGGATTCGTTGGACCACTTGCCCATGCGGTGCGGGTGCTTGCGGGCGTAGTTCTTGACCGACAGCGGCGCGCGGCGGTCGGAGTTGCCTTCGCGCAGCACCGGGTTCACGGCGCTGCCCTTGACCTTGTCATAGCGCGCCTTGATGTCGCGCGAGACGTCGTCGGTGGGCACGTCCGGGTAGTTGGGCAGGGCGTAACCCTGGTCCTGCAGTTCCTTGATGGCGGCCTTGAGCTGCGGCACCGAGGCGCTGATGTTGGGCAGCTTGATGATGTTGGCGTCCGGGGTGGTCGCCAACTGGCCCAGTTCGGCCAGGTGGTCGGCTTCCTTCTGGTCGTCCTTCAGGAAATCCGGGAACAGCGCCAGGATGCGGCCGGACAGCGAGATGTCACGGGTTTCGACTGCGATGCCGGCAGTGGCGGTGTAGGCCTCGACGATCGGCAGCAGCGACTGGGTGGCCAGGAACGGGGCTTCATCGGTAAGCGTGTACAGAATCTTGGGCGTGTTCGACATGGGGGACAGTGCTCTCCGGGTAACCCCCGCATTGTCGCGGTTTCAGCCCCGGGGAGCAAAGCCGGGCCATACGCGGCGGTATTGGAACGCTGTGTGGCACAAACAAAAAAGACGCAGCCTCGCGGCTGCGTCCATCGTGAGTCCTTGCCGGGAGAGAGTCGGCGGGACTTACTCGACCTCGAACTCCTGCGGCGTTCCTGCCGCCTGACCATCTACGGTGACTTCTGCGCGGTACTTGCCGACCGGCCAGCCGTTCGCATTCTCGAACGTGACGTTGGTGGTATCAGGACCCGAGGTGTTCAACGCCTGGGTCTTTTCGCCGGCCACCTGGCCGTCCTGATAGGTCAGCTTGACGCCGGTATTGACGTTGTTGGCGGTGCCGTCGGTGCGGAAGGAGACGATGATGATGTCCTTCGGCGCGAACAGCGCCACCGGGGCCACCGACTTGTCGGCGGCGGCGGTCTTGCCCACCGTCACGGCGGACACGCTCACCGGGGCGGCAGCGGTCATCGGCTGCGGCGCGGCCGGCTCGGCCGGGGTCGTCGCGACCGGGGTGGCCGGCTGGGCATTGTTGTCGGCGGTGTCTTCCTTCTTCTTGCAGCCAACCAAGGCCACGGTGGCCAGCGCGGCGGCAAGTACGGTAGTGCTGATGGACGTCTTCTTCATGGAATTCCTCCCTGGGAATAAGGTCGATTGCGATGCGGACGGCTCAGCCTTTCGGCGGCAACTTGAGCACCTGGTCCGGGAAAATCTTGTCCGGATCCTTCAGCACGTCTTTGTTGAGATCGAAGATCTTCTGCCAGGCATTTGCGTCGCCCAGCTCGTTCTTGGCGATCCTGGATAGCGTGTCGCCCTTCTGGACGGTGTAGGTGCTACCCCCCACCAGTTCGGCGGTGGAATCCACCGAGGCGGTAACGCCGGAAAAATCGGCCTTCTCCACCTTCTGCGCGGTGGTATCCACGCTGGCGGTGACACCGGAGAAATCGGCTTTCTTGTCGGTACTCATCCACACGCTCCCTTGAATGGAACAACCCTGGATCGCACGGTGTCACAGGCGTTGTTAATGGGGCATGGCGCAGGCGTGAAGGCTTCGGGAGGTTTTCTGAACAGGGCGGCCGGCGGGCCCCGGCCACGCTAAAATGGCGGCATGAATACCCCCCAGGACTCCAGCCTCGGTCGCGAGGTTGCTTACCCCTCCCAGTACGACCCCGCCCTGCTCTTCCCGATCCCGCGCCGCGCCGCGCGCGAGGAGATCGGCGTGGACGAAGCCAACCTTCCCTTCGTCGGCCATGACCGCTGGCAGGCCTATGAGCTGAGCTGGCTGGACCGGCGCGGCAAGCCGCGGGTGGCCGTGGCCACCATCAGCGTGCCGTGCACCTCGCCGAACCTGATCGAATCCAAGTCGTTCAAGCTTTACCTCAACTCGCTCAACAGCACCCGTTTCGACGATGACGAGCAGGCCCGCCAGCGCATTGCCGGTGACCTGTCGGCCTGCGCCGGGGCGGTGGTGAACGTGGTGTTCGGGGTACCGCTGCTGGTGGAGGCGGCCGAAGGCGAATCACTGGATGGGCTGGACGTGGCGATCGAGCGCTACGGTCCACCGGCGCCGGAGTACCTGTCGGCCAATGCCGGCCAGGTGGTGACCGAGACGCTCAGTTCGGCGCTGCTCAAGTCCAACTGCCCGGTCACCGGCCAGCCGGACTGGGCCAGCGTGAGCGTGCGCTACCGCGGCCCGCGCATCGACCGCGAAGGCCTGCTGCGCTACCTGGTGAGCTACCGCGAGCATGCCGAATTCCACGAGCAGTGCGTGGAGCGCATCTTCAACGAGCTTACCCTGCGCTGCCAACCGGAATGGCTGGAAGTGGAGGCGCGCTACACCCGCCGTGGCGGGCTGGACATCAACCCGTGGCGGGCCAGCGCCGGCATCGAAGCGCCGGCGCGGACCGTGCGGGATTTGAGGCAGTAGCGCCGCGGCCCGACCAACGGTCGGGCCC
>NZ_JASCOP010000060.1:0-24044 GCF_029959395.1 Stenotrophomonas sp. PS02300 | reverse complement strand
TCTCGGGGGCTCGGTGATGTTTATAAGAGACAGTTATTGCCCAATACACTCATAAGCCCAGCCAAGCCCCCCCCCCCCGTCCAGCGACTCCCTTACGCTTCCACAACTGCAAGACTCCCCAGATATCATTGCTCAACAATCGAGACGCGTGCCGCAACTACTTCAATGAAGCCATCGCTGACATACATCCTGATCATGTTCTGCTTGCGGTGAACTATGCAGCTTCGAACATTACCAAACCGGTGCTCACCCGAAAGCGCGGCGACATCGAGCTTGGCAATGCAGGACGTCACGCCACTAAATGCGACCATCACGGGCTGGGCGTCCGAGGCGATACCTCCCCTGCGCATGAGGAGCTTCATTGAGCACGTACCGGTGACAGGCGAGAAATGGATCGATTCCAGATATGAGAAATCGAACTCCACGCCCTCGATCTTCTTGAACCCGCCGCGGCCAGCGCGAACGCGCGACGTTCCGGCTGCATCCGTCGGCCAAGGCAGTGCAGCCAACCGTACATCGCGACCGGCCGCCTCGACGAGCCCACCCGCAAGGTAGAGCCGAAGGCTTCCGCGTGACACGTCAACGCGGCCATCCTGGATGTTCCCGGACGAGGCATTGTCAGCCAATTCCTCAAAACCGAATCGACCGAAGAACTCCTCTGTGCCCGCACAGGAGAGCGAGCACGCTGATCGAGCCCTACCCACCTTATAGTCACCAAGGCTTAAGTCGATCTCGCACGTTCGCTCAACGATTGACAGGAAGACTGAATTGAAGACTCCATCATGGAACTCGACATCATCAAACCTCTCCTGACACGTCACGTCACTCACACCAGCCTCCGGCAATTGAAAACCTGAAATCCCTATCTGCGGCAGCCCAGATACTACACGCCACATCCGAGGGCATCGACCGGAGGCCAGTCGTCTACGAGCCTCCATCCAGGCCACCAAGCTCATCCAGATGGATGGCAAGGGAGCGCGGATCGACATACGTGGAGAGATGCCTAGCAGCACCCGCCCACCAATCAGCCAGCCGCGCCACGTCAAGCGGGCCGTACTGCAGACGACGAATGGCACCTGCCACTTCCTGCAAGAGCACGTTGGGGGCGTAGGCAGCGCTTGCGTAGTCTTGGAGCCTTCCAAGAAGACCACCAAATTTTCCGTCGAGCTCCACGTCCCACCCGCTTTCAGGCTGGAATGGTATCTCGCCGGTACCGAGCAGCTCCAAGGAACTGGTCACCACGGCCATCACTCCCTCGCCCAATGCAGCGGGGGCGTCAGCCCCAAATCCACCGGCCATCTCACGAATCAAAGCCGCCTTGAGCGCCCATCTCTGGTCACGAGAAAGCGGCGAATGGCCGGTGATTGAATCCACCAGCGCACAGAAATCCCGCGCGCCTTCTTCATCCAGGCACCGCCTCAGCTCTTTCATGAACCGATCAAAGGTCGCCGCCTTTCTGGTAGGCGACAGATCTACCAAGTAGTAGTCAGCCGCTCCCGAAAGAATGTCCGAGGCAGCGCGCCTGGCCACGCCCTTCGTCAGCTCAATTGAAGGCTGCCCGCCACTCCATTGACCCAACGACACGATCCAGGACGAAAACCAGTCGGTAGAGAGAAGGAAGATGACGTCATCGGTTTCATCAGAGATTTGAAGCAATTCAACAACCTTGCGACTCCCCAGGGAGTCACGTGTAGGCCGCATCAACAGCGGAGGAAGATCAAGGCCTGCGGTAAATCCACCTCTCACCCCGGGGCCACTCAGCCAAATCAACGAATCATGAAGGGGGAGGAAATTGAGCGGCAGGTAAAGTCTTCGTTGTAAAACAGAACTGCGAACTCGCCCTCAGGAAGTGAAGGTTGATCTGAAAACAGCCATTTCTTTACATAGAACGTCGTAGAGCCCCCAGGCTCAAGCTCAAGCGCACCCGCTGGCGCCCTCGAATGACCGAGATCAGGATCATCCTCCCGCCATTCCGAGCTCGCCGAATCTCGTCGAAGTACACGCACGTAGTAATCATCAACCAAGGAGCGACCAGGATCTCCAAGAGGGATACCGCTGGAACGCGCATCTGAGCTGCGTATGGTGAACTCTCCTCGAGCCTGCAACGAGCCCTGATCCTTTACGCCGACGAAGTCGATATCCAGCAAAGGGCACGATGCGTTGCGACGAAGTTCAGAGGCACAGCCTTGGACTAACAGCACAGCCAATAGCAGGACACTACCGCGCAGCCTCATGGTACAACCCCCGAATGTCGACCAATATCATCCCACCTGCGCTTGGACCCAGAAAGGGCGACGTACGCTCCGGCTTCCATTATGGACTGAAGCCTGGCTCTATTCGCGCCTGAACTATTGGGAGTCCCGCTGCACGCTTGAACCTTCAACAGCACCCTGCAGCGCGATCCAAGCACTTGCCGAGATCGTGCATCCTACTTTGTCCATCACCAATTCCTCGGATCAGGCTGAGCGGCAGCATCAGCCCTGACCTGTTCATGGCAGCACTCTCTAATTGCACACCGACGGCACGACGGATGACCCTGGGTCGTGCGGCGGCATGCTTTGATGCATTGTGCACACGGCTTACGGACGCCCGGGGACCAAACGAACAGCAACGAAGCGAGCTGTAGCAAACACAATGAGCAGAAATGGCAGAACCAGCATCCACCAGTACCGGGCGGAGAAGGAAACAACCTCACAGCCGAACGTTAGGTCCAGCGCACGACCACACTCATGGACCCGCTCAACCATTACGGGACCGCTCAATGTCACCACACCGAGCGCCAGTACACATAGGAAAGCCCACAAGCCGAACGTCACAAGCGCGATCTTCATTTCACTGCAGTCCCTACAATGGTTTCGCGTTCCTTGATCACCAAGCCGCACCTTCCCAAGCATGCTTTGGCTCCCCGGCACCTTCTCATATACACGACTTCCCAGGCCGTCATCGCCCAACAATCGAGACGCGCATCGCGACCACTTCGATTGATCCAACGCTGACGTACATCCTAATCATGTTCTGCTTGTGTTGAACAATGCAGCTTCACTTCAACCCCGGATGGTCGTCAACGTCCATGCTGGAAAGAAACACAATTTCGTCATATGGCTCGCTGTAATGAACCATGCCGATCGCGGATGTTTCGATCAGGACCCCGCTCAATAGAGATCCGCCACCGATTATTTCGTCCTTGGTGAGCCAGCCTTCATAGCCGCCCAAACATTGCCAGTGGTCGAGATCGCAAACTACAACGCCCTCTACATTGCCCTCAACAAGAACGGAGTCTCCAACACGAATGCTTCTCCGGCCATTGCTGTACTTCATGCTTAAACATACCTCCACGTAATCACGCCATCCGTCAGTTCCAAATCAGAACGACATGCCAACTCGCTCTTCAGGGCGCCAAAATCCTTCCGACCTTGCTCGCCCTTCTGGGCGACCCAGTCAGCCAGCCTGACCTCAACGAGCTCCAGATCTGCGTAGTTCACAGGACCCGATCCAAACCCTGGATCCAGCAGGCCATCATCCTTTATGTCCGTCTGACGCCGCGGCGCCCATTCTTTGTATATGGCCTCGTCACCACGGTAACGAACGTGCACGCTCGCAGAAGGCCCTTGGCCGCGCTCATATATCGCGCACAGGGCACGCAACATTGAAATCAGGCTATCGCGACTCATAGTTCATGCGTTCCTTCCAAGTCCTTGTCCACCTGACGAGATCTTCGGCACGGAGTAACCCATCAACTTCTTTCACCTTGCCGAGCAGCAGAAGAAAAGCGACCCTACCTCGCGTGGATAAGTCTCGCTCCCAATGGTCACAGCGAATTTCCACGAACTCAATGTCATCGTACTCAACGGGTCCAGAACCAAAACCCGGATCAGGCATGCCTGCAGTCCCGACGTCATCCTGACGCAAAGGAGCAAATTCGGAGTAGACCGTCGCATCACCGCGGTACTTGACGCTGACTCTTCCTGCCGGACCAGCGTCACCAACGTGGATGAGCTGGAGGGCCGAGAGGAGCGACATTAGAGGCTCATATGACATCGATTGCACCCCAGGAGCAGCTACCATTGAATACGCTGACCATATTCGTCCTCAAGCAACTCATCACCTATGATTGACTTGGTGAAGCCAGCGGCTAGCTCCTCAGCCTGACGAGCGTCTACGCCAGCGATCTCCACCTCCTTTTTCAGGAACGGAAGTGCCCGAACGCGACATCGATACTCAGCACCACCAGCAACAGCTTCGGGCCTTGATACACATACTTCCGCAGGCAACCGAGCATCACCCCGCCTGACGAACCCTCGAACTTGAATCGACCATTCTTTCGACATCAGTTGGCCCGGGTGACAATTGGTGAAGTCGGGCAAGCTGAGAATGCCTCCTCAGCCTCACTTGGCTGGCTTGACAGGGACCACAGGTAAAGCGCCTCGGCGATGCCCAAATGCACCAGCGGCGCAAGTAGCGCCCTAACGCCATCCCAATTGCTCCTGTGAACAAGGCTGTCGTAGTCGTTCGTGAGAGAAGGTGGGAGGCCATTCATGGCTGGCAACGCTGGTCATCCTGTTATTTGCTAGAACTGCCGCACCAAACCAACCATGGCGATCACCAGAATCATAAGCAGCAAGACCGCCCATGATGCGACGTGCAGCACCGCGAAGTATGCTGGCCAGCCACGCAAGCCGGACTCCCTCAGCACTGCATAGCACGCCGCCACAGTCTCCTGCGCAACCGACATCTCACGGCCGGGAAGCATATCGAGGCCAGCGAGAAACTCTTCACTGGGTCGCCCCTGGCGAAGTCGTCGAGCAGCAATGATGGCGCAATAGCGACTCGCAAGCATTGCAAGGGCTACATAGAACAGACAAGGCACCAACTCAATCATTTCACACGCTCAGCAGCGAAGGTGAGCAGGGTCAAGGGCAGCATCAATACTAGAAGGGATGCGGTCCAAGACCAGCCAGCTAGTCAGTAGCATCCAAGCCCTTTACCCCCTCTGAAACTTCTCTGATCTAACCGAGCACTTCGAATCAGCAGCTCTGAACTCCACAAAGAATGACGTTCCGGGTGGATATCTATCATCGAAGACCTAATCTACATCCACATAGAGATCGGCTGACTCACCTCCTTTGAGGTCCACCAGACCTTCGAGCTGATCGAAGGTTCCAATCGTCATGTCAGGGAGCCAATCGGCGCTGCCAGGTAATTGTGAATGGATGTTGTAAGAGAGGGGATGCAGTTCCATTCTTGATGATCCGCCGACCAAGCCCGCGAGAAGAAACCGAATGACCGTAATGTCTTCAACACCCACCTCCTGTCTGATCGATTGCCGTTCCGCGAGGCAGACCCGGGCTCTGCTCGGCTGCTTCAACATCATTGCCCTGCCAATGGTTCGTCTAGCCAAAAGTCACAGCACAACTGCTCCACAAATACTTGTCTACCACTGACGAGATCAACCGCGGACAATGCCGTAGTCGATGAATCCATAGTGCATCCAGTCAAAGAACTCCAGGAACTCATAGGAGATCTCCGCAGCGGGAACGAAGTCAGCCTTGCCCCAGTAGGTGTCGCCGTCGGGTCCTTTGCTGGCGAACTGCTCGGGAACTTGATCGTATTCCGACTTTGACCTAACAGATAAGCCTTCAATGTGGGCGCGGCCGTAAGCGGCAGCCGAAACGTCTCCCTGAAGCACAAGGCTGCGGAGCAGTTCTCGCTCTATGGAGCGGAAAGAGTCCTCCACGGCGACGTCCAGGATGCCCTCACCCGGCATAAGGTAGGCGTTCCACAGGTGCCTACTCGCCTCTCTGAATCGCTGCATCGATCACCGAGGTCGCTGCTCTGCCATCTAACCTACGCAGCGCAAGGGTCGAACCGGGCCACCCCTTCCCGTTGGACCTTGGGGTTCGACGCATTGCCCCGAATAGGCATCGAAGTGTGCGCTTCGCTACCCCCTTATCCAACCAATTGCGCCGTCACCTAGATTGAGGCTCGAATCACTAGGTAGCATCGCCTTCAGCCCAGAAAATGCCTGACAACCTTTATCTCCGTATTCGGCACTCCAATCGTCCAAGCAGACCTCCACACGGTCCAATCTTGTGTAGAGCACTGGCCCCGACCCGAAACCCGGGTCCAACAGCCCCTCCCCCAGAATCCGGGCTCGCGCGGGAATCCATTCATTATAGATCGTGTCATCGCCATCATATTGAACCCGGACGCCAGCGCCGCGCACATCGAACTCTGTCTCAACTATCGATAGCGAGTACAGGAGAGACTTCAGATCCTCCATGCTCATCAGTTACGCTCCTCTCCTGTATCTAAAAACGATCATCTGGCCTTCGCATTCGTGGCATGAAAGTGAGGGCAGTTATGATGCGCCGGATGCTCTCCGCACACTTGATGAGGATGCCCATCGGGATGGTTTCTAACGACCTGCGATCTGCGCGGACGCTTGTAACCGCAGTTGTTCCCGCCATTTTTTTACGGATATAAGTGTAATCCACCCCTCCCCTTCAACTAGCATCGAGAACGTATCGAATCAAGGGAATGAATCCGATCGCGAGCAACAACAGGACAAAGACGCCAAGTGAAGCGACATGAACCAATGATACTAGCGAGATCAACTTCGAAGGGCCTCGCTCCTTCATAACTGCAATTCACCCATGAAAGCCATTCCGTGCCACCATCAGATCACGCGTTGGCATGACAGGAAGCGAAGCCAGCTCCGCCTCACCCGCGGTTCGGCCTGGCTCTCGTTTCGCCAGAAGCACCACCCATGATCGGCTGACCATGTGGGCGAGCATGCTGTAGAAGAGTCCGGATATTAGCTCGTCCATTGTTTTACTGTACACACCCGCGCTCTATCACGCGAGGGGCGCCATCGAATGCGAGCACGCACCTCATCCTACGCTATCGCCTTAAACACCAAGGCTGGCCACGATCTCACCATCCCTGCCCCCCAAGGTCAACGTTTCCGCGACCTCCTTCTCCGGAGGAGATATACCGGCCAGAAAGTTACGCAGAATGTCACAGCGGTGAGCGAATAGATCTTGTATATCGCCAGATCACCACCTATAAAAACCGGGCCGAAGCCCAAGAATAAGATCATAAGCAGGTAAGAGATCGCCAGCGCAATTAAAGCGGAAACAACCAGTTCCTTCAGGTTCTTCATATCAGGCCTTAGTAAAGCGTCTCAACCGTGTCGCACTCGTCGCAGGACATCCAACGGACCGCGGCCACCTCGCCGCTTCCTAGCATTATGCTAGCGCTAGCGTCTAACCCAGCCCCGCCCAAGCTGCATACATTGCTCCACTTGGTCATTGCGGGCGCCTGACGCCGACGGCGCGAAAGCTCCGTATGCGCTGACGAGCGCGAAGGCTATGGACTTCCATACAGATAGCCCAAACTTGCCCGCGATTGCAGATTTCATACCCAAGTCCTTTTAGGGCGGCATGGCTTCGGTGCCGCGTTCCATTCTGGAATGTTGAGCAGCTTGGCGGATGATGACATGCGCCGGGGCAACGATATCGAACTTCCCTCACAAAACAAAAGGCCCCGAAACTCGGGGCCTTTTGCATATCTCGCGGTCCTTTGATCTGGCCGCTGGATCAATCCTTGGTAACGCGGTTGATCTCAGCCAAGCTGGTCGTACCTGCAGCCGCCTTCACCAGCGCAGACTGGCGCAGATCCCGGATCCCCGCACGCTGCGCCGCCTCTGCAATCTGGATGGCATTGCCACCTTCCAGCACGATCACCGAGATCTCCTCGCTCATCGGCATCACCTGGTAGATACCGGTACGGCCCTTGTAGCCTTCGGTGCATTCTTCGCAACCCACCGGCTCATAAAGGGTGATACCCGCATCCAGCTGGGCCTGGGTGAAGCCCTCAGCCAGCAGCGCATTGTCCGGCAGGTCCACCGGCCGCTTGCAGTTGTTGCACAGGCGGCGCGCCAGGCGCTGGGCGATGACCAAAGTAACCGAGCTGGTGATATTGAACGGGGCGATACCCATGTTCATCAAGCGCGCGATGGTCTGCGGGCCATCGTTAGTATGCAGCGTGGACAGCACCATATGACCGGTCTGCGCGGCCTTGACCGCGATTTCAGCGGTTTCAAGGTCGCGGATTTCGCCGACCATGATGATGTCCGGATCCTGTCGCAGGAACGAGCGAAGTGCGGCGGCAAAGGTCATGCCGCGCTTCACATTCTGCTGCACCTGGTTCACGCCGGGCAGGCGGATTTCCACCGGGTCTTCCGCCGTGGAGATGTTGCGCGTTTCATCGTTGAGGATGCCCAGCGCGGTATACAGCGACACGGTCTTACCCGAGCCGGTGGGGCCGGTGACCAGCACCATGCCGTAGGGCTTGTGGATGGCATCCAGGAACAGCTTCTGCTGGTCGGGCTCATAGCCAAGCTTGTCGATACCCAGCTTGGCCGCGCTGCCGTCCAGGATACGCAGCACGATCTTCTCGCCGAACAGGGTCGGCAGGGTGCTGACGCGGAAGTCGATCTGTTTGGACTTGGAGAGGTTGAGCTTGATGCGCCCATCCTGGGGCACGCGCTTTTCAGCGATATCCAGCTGCGACATGACCTTCAGGCGTGCGGCGATACGCTGGTTGAGCTTCACCGGCGCCTTGGCCACGTTCTTGAGCAGGCCGTCGATGCGGAACCGCACGCGGTAGTCGTCTTCGTAGGGCTCGAAGTGGATGTCCGAGGCGCCCTTGCGAATGGCGTCCACCAGCACCTTGTTGACGAACTTGACCACTGGGGTGTCGTCACCCTTTGCATCGTGGCCGGACTCGGTTGCGCCCCCCTCTTCGTCCCCGGTGGAGACGTCCAGATCGCCCATGCCATCGTCGTCACCGCCCAACGAGTTGCCGAGGGTGTCATGCTTGGACTGCCACTGCTCGAGCGTACGCTTGATCTGCTCCTCATCGACCAGGATCGGCTCGACCACCAGATTGGTGTGGAACTTGATCTCATCCAGTGAATGGGTGGGATCGCTGGTACCGATGAACAGCTTGCCGCCACGCTTGAACAGGGGCAGCACGTGGTGCTTGCGCAACAACTCTTCGCTGACCAAGCTGATGGCGCTCTGCGAGCTGTCAAATACATTGACATCCAGGAGCGGCATGCCGAACTCAAGCGCATTGGCTGCAGCCAACTGTGCTGGAGTGACCAGCTTCTTCTCGGCGAAGAATTGCGGCAGCGGCTGCTTGGCCGCTGCGGCCTTGGCCATGGCGTCGCGGGCGGACGCCTCGTCCAGCGCTCCGTCCTGGACCAGGCGCCGGGCAATGCCCGTGATGCCGACGAGGTTGGCGGTAACGATGGCGTTCATAAATCTGTCCTCTTAACTGCCCGATCACGGGGGGTGCAGGGCACTTTGTCAGCCTAACCCTCAGCTGCGGTCAGCGGCAACTGAGGGCAGGATCGCGATGGTTCACTATTGGCGCGTCGAGAGGTAGTCGAGCATACGCAACGGAGAGTTGCCTCGAAGGTTCGGCTCCAACCGTGCGTCATAACGTAGGTGGATCTGTTTGGCGACCTCCGGCTGGCGTGATGCCAATGCGGCGTACTGCATAGCACCGACGAGGTAATAGCTGACCATGCGGTCGCCGAGCACCGTTCCGGCGTCCGGCCCTTCCAATATTCTGGATCCAGCCTCAAGCACCGCCGCATGGTCATCCTGCGACGCTGCACCAACCAAGGCGAGCACATCGCGAACCAACGGCGAATCCGGCGCGCACGCAATCCAGGACGGATTGGCCCAAAGCTCATCCTGCGTTTCCGCACTAAGGTACGGCACTGTTTCCATTGCGAGCGACACAATCATTGCCGCACTGCCATCGGGCTCCTTGTCCAGCGTGCACGCCATACCCCTCCCACGCAACACCTCGGCATTCATGCGTTCGCCGGCCTGAGTCGTGGTAGATGGGCCGGCATTCAGCCCCAACAACTCTGCCCGCAACTGGCGCGCCGCCTTCAATTTGTTGACCACCTGCAGCGGCAAACCCCGCCTGTCGCCTTCTTCGAAATCGCGTCGAGGGAAGCCGCCCAGAAGTCTCGAGACAGGCCAAGGCGCAGTCGCGAACGCATTGAAGTCCGCAACACTAACCGAGCGGAAACGAGCTTCCGGAGCCTTGAGTTGAAGGATGGGGAAGAAGTCGGAGTTGGCCCTGGATGGATAGTGCGCAACATAGGCTTCCAATGCCGCTCGGTCCATGACAAAGCTGTCTTGCATATCGCGAACGTCATTCACACCAATACGCGCAAGGTCTGACTTCAACAGTGGATCATTGAATACACTTCCACTCAGTTCTGGCAGCTTGCCATGAGGGGCTGCAACCAGCACCAAGTCGCTATGGTTGGCCAAGTACGCGTGAACGTCACTGAAGTTGGCCAGCATCCCCTTCAGCACCGAGCTGACCAGCACTGGATCGATTTCATACAACTGCAGCCACTGAACAAAAATGCCGTCTTGGTTGAGCTGGCCCGGCACGAACTCGTAGAACTCTTGACTGAACAACGACGCCGTGCCGCCCATCCAAGGATTTGACGGCTCGGAGACAATCAGATCGTATTTAGCCGGGGATGCGGAAAAATACGACTTCGCGTCATCAATTACGATATGCGACCGCTCGTCGTCAAATGCACGCTGCACGCGCGCACCGAAGTGACGGGCGCCATTTACCATAGCTGGCTCGATCTCTACGGTGTCGACGCGCCCAACTCGCGGACTACCCAGCAGCGTATGCGTGGTTAGGCCCGAGCCGAAGCCGATCACACCCACTCGACTGTAATCATTCTTCATGGCCATAGGCAATGCGGCAAGCATGACCATGGTCGACTCATCGGTGGTTGGCGCCTGCTCTATACCGGATGCCATTCCGGCATCAACCTTTCCATTCGTGGCGATTGAACGAGTCGCCCCCGGGGCACCACCCTTGTTGGGGGTCTGGTAGACAGCAACTGTCGCTGTTTTACCATCGTTGAGGTAAAGCATCTCGGCACTTTGCTCCAGAGTTACGCGCCCGTGGCGATAAACGGATGACGTAAGCATCATCGGATCAAAGTGGACGAAGAGCATGGCGCAGGCCAATCCTGCGACAGAGAGTCCAGCTGCCTTGGCGAATCCAGGAACGCCACGCTGACCCACCGGCGCATAGCGCCGCAAAAGCGCCACCCCAAGCAGCAAGTCAACCGCTGCGGCGGTCGCCAAGGCCAGCTTTAGACCCAGCAACGGCAGCAATACATGGACGGCCAGCAGCACCCCCACAATCGCGCCGAGCGTATTGAAAGCGTAGACCTGACCGATCGCTCGTTCACCTTGCCCCTGCCTGAGCAGCGCAAGTGTCAAGAGAGGCAAGGTCATCCCAGCGAAGAACGCTGCCGGGAACATGACCAAGAGCGAAATCACGCCACTGGCCACGTTGTATAGGCTGTAGCCTTCGGCGGTTCGCATGATGACGCGCATCAACCAGCCGACCCATTCGAAGGAGTTGGCGTAAACAAACATCGATGCCAGCGCCGCCAGGCCCATCCAGATCTGCACCCAGCCTGCCGTTGCCAAAGGCGACGCGAGCCGGTCAGCACGTGAGCGAAGCCATAGGCCGCCGAACGCAATGCCAGCGATGAATGAGGCGAGCATGAGCTCGAAGGCGTGAATGGTGGTTCCGAGCGCAAGCGACAGCATCCGCACCCAGGTGATCTCATAGACAAACGACGAGGCGCCCGTCAGACCAGCCACCACCAGAATGAACAGCGCCCCCCGGCCGTCATCCACCGACGCGGGTTGCTCGACGATGGACGACTCCCGCTCCACCTTGCTGAGCGGATAAACCGCAATGGCGATCAGGATGTTGAGCAGCCCTGCCGACAGGATCGTGCCAGGCAGACCAACCCACGGCAACAGGAGATACGTCGACGCCAGCGCGCCTGCGGCAGCGCCAATGCTGTTGGAGAAATAGAGCCCCGCCAGGACCCTCCCCTCCACGTGCGGCTGCAGGCGCATGAAGCCCGCACTCATCAATGGGAACGTGGCACCGAGCAGCACGCATTGCGGCAGCACCAACAGCGTGGCCATGCCCCAGCGCACCCAGTTGACGCCGTTGCCACCCATTGCCGGGAAGGCACTGGTGTAGGCCCATTGCGTGACCCCTTGAAACAGCGGATCGAAGGCCAAGCCGAGCAGACCAATGACTAGCTCAATTACCGCATAGGCCAAAAGCGGGCGCTTGAGATTGACGCTGCGTCGACTGACCAACCACGCGCCTGCCGCCATGCCTCCCATGAAGAGAAGCAGCACCAGGGACTGGGCATAGGAGGAGTGACCCAAAAAAAGGCCGAGGTACTGGGTCCAGATGGACTGGTAGATCAGCCCGGAGAACCCGGACAGCACAAATACCCACAACAGCAGCGTGCCGCTGCGCGACTTCTCTGAATTCACTTCCCACCCCAAGAATGTGTCACCGGATCAGGTTCCCTGCGGCTGTCCCCGGACGACCGCAAAGTGCAGCTTAACAGCTGCACGACCTTATCAGCGGCATGCCTTGGGCAAATACTCCGGCGAAATGGTGGTGCCAGCGCCATTGCAAGTCCAGCGCGTGGCCCCGGCCACAGACCAGTCTGGAACCCACTGCAGTTCCTGCAACTTGATCTCCGCGTTAGCGTCCGGGCCATCATAGGCCACGGTGATTGCCCCGCCCGCCCCTATCGAAACCGATGATACGAAGCGCCCACTCATTGGCGCTGTCACGCCCACTTGGGCATTACTGGTTGGCGGAGTGCCTGTTGCCCACTGGTACTCACCCACGGCGACCTTCAGATCTGCCGCAAGGGTCATACCCTCGGCCACCTGGGCGCGGATGAGATAATTCTGGTAGGCCGGCAGCGCGATGGCAGCCAGAATCGCGACAATTGCCACGACGATCATCAACTCAATCAACGTAAAACCGCGCTGTCGCATGGAATTCCCCTGTGCTCCCCGTATCAACCATCTCAAGCAGAAACCGTGCCAACACCCAAACGAAACGGGGCCCGGCAAAGCCGGGCCCCGTTACTACTTCCGCGAAAGCTACTGGCGCTGTATTAGCGGCAAGCCTTCGGCAGGTACTTGGCAGCAACGGCACCAGCGCCGGCGCAGGTCCAAGCGATCGAACCATTGTTGTCCGAAGCCGTCAGCGTCAGGGTGCCGTCCTTGATCTTGGCATTGGCATCGTTGCCGAAGGTAGCGGTAATGACGTTGCTAGCAACGGCCACCTGAGTCACGTACTTGCCCTTGATGTTGGCCTTATCTTCCAGACCAGCAGCAGCATTGTCGGCCGGCCATGCACCGGTGTTGGCATAGGTTTCAGCCACGGCCGACTTGGCGCCCGAGGTCAGGGTCAGGCCTTCCGACACCTGCGAACGGATCAGGTAGTCCTGGTAAGCCGGCAGAGCGATGGCGGCCAGGATGGCAATGATCGCAACGACGATCATCAGTTCGATCAGGGTGAAGCCCTTCTGATTCTTCATGTGTACATCCCCTAGAGGTAGATAGATAAAATTTAGGACACTGGGCCTTGGCCGGGCCGGCAAGCCGGTTGAGCATGGCGGGCGCCCCGTGCGGGTGGATCAAAGCAGGTTGCGTGCCAACTTCCCCGGCAATGCTCCCCAACATTCCCCGGCGCAATGATGGCAGCAATTCCGAGGATTGGAACCCCCCTCACAGAATTTTGCGACGCATCCGGCAATGTGACGTGTTGCGTCACCTTCTGACGGCCCCTGCCAGCCGGATCTGCCCCGATCGACCCAGCCGCAGGGATGCAAACGCGGCCAAGAACCGGCTACCATGCGCCGAGATAGCCCGCCTGGGGATGGTGTGGCTGGGGAGCCCTGTTATGTCCGTTAGCCGTAGTGCAATCAAGAAAGAGCCCGTGGCGCGCAACACCATGGAGCTGGTGCCGTTTGTCTGGGAGGGGACCGACAAGCGGGGCGTGAAGATGAAAGGCGAGCAGACGGCGAAGAACGCCAACATGCTGCGCGCCGAGTTGCGCCGCCAGGGCATCATGCCCAGCGTGGTCAAGCCCAAGCCCAAGCCGTTGTTCGGGGCTGCCGGCAAAGCGATCACCGCCAAGGACATCGCCTTCTTCAGTCGCCAGATGGCGACCATGATGAAATCTGGCGTGCCTATTGTCAGCTCGCTGGAAATCATCGGCGGGGGTCATAAAAACCCGCGGATGAAGAAGATGGTCGGCACGATCCGGTCCGACATCGAGGGCGGCTCGTCCATGTACGAGGCGATCAGCAAGCACCCGGTTCAGTTCGATGAGCTGTACCGCAATCTGGTGCGTGCCGGTGAAGGCGCGGGCGTCCTGGAGACGGTGCTCGACACCGTGGCCACCTACAAGGAAAACATCGAAGCCCTGAAGGGCAAGATCAAGAAGGCGATGTTCTACCCGGCAATGGTCATCGCCGTGGCATTCATTGTCAGCGCGATCCTGCTGATATGGGTGGTGCCTCAGTTCGAAGACGTGTTCAAGGGCTTCGGCGCTGAGTTGCCGGCATTCACCCAGATGATCGTGGCCATGTCACGCTTCATGGTGGCCTGGTGGTGGTTGATCCTCATCGTGGTAGTCGGCGCGGTGGTGGGCTTCATCTTCGCTTACAAGCGCTCACCTCGAATGCAGCACGCGATGGACCGGTTCATCCTGAAGGTACCGGTGATCGGCCAGATCATGCACAACAGTGCCATCGCCCGCTTCGCCCGAACCACGGCAGTGACCTTCAAGGCAGGTGTGCCGCTGGTGGAGGCCCTGGGTATCGTGGCCGGCGCCACGGGCAACAAGGTCTACGAAGAGGCCGTGCTGCGTATGCGCGATGACGTGTCGGTCGGTTACCCGGTCAACATGGCCATGAAACAGGTCAACATCTTCCCCCACATGGTGGTGCAGATGACCGCCATCGGCGAAGAGGCCGGCGCACTGGATGCCATGCTGTTCAAGGTGGCCGAGTACTTCGAGCAGGAGGTCAACGACTCCGTCGACGCCCTGAGCAGCCTCATGGAGCCGATGATCATGGTATTCATTGGTACCATTGTGGGCGGCATGGTGATCGGCATGTACCTGCCCATCTTCAAACTCGGCGCCGTCGTCGGCTAAGGTAACCATGGCATTTCTCGACCAGCATCCCGGCCTCGGCTATCCCGCCGCGGCCGCACTGGGGTTGTTGATTGGCAGCTTCCTCAACGTCGTCATCCTGCGCCTGCCCAAGCGGCTTGAATGGCAATGGAAACGCGACGCGCGGGAGGTGTTGGAGCTGCCCGACATCTACGAACCCCCACCGCCCGGGGTGGTGGTCGAGCCGTCGCACTGCCCGCACTGCAAGCACAAGCTGTCCTGGTACGAGAACATCCCGCTGTTCAGCTGGCTGGCACTGCGCGGCAAATGCCGCCACTGCCATGCGCCGATTTCGATCCAGTACCCGGCGGTGGAGCTGCTCACGTCGCTACTGGTGGTGGCCAGCGTGTGGCAGTTCGGCTTCGGCTGGCAGGGCTTTGGCGCCATCGTGCTGAGCTGCTTCCTGGTGGCCTTGTCCGGCATTGACCTGCGTACCCAGCTGCTACCGGACCAGTTGACCCTGCCGCTAATGTGGCTGGGCCTGATAGGCAGCATCGACAACCTGTACATGCCGGCCAAGCCCGCCCTGCTGGGCGCCATTGCCGGCTACCTGCTGCTGTGGTCGGTGTGGTGGCTGTTCAAGCAGATCACCGGCAAGGAAGGCATTGGCCACGGCGATTTCAAGCTGTTGGCCGCGCTGGGCGCCTGGTGTGGGTTGAAGGGCATCCTGCCCATCATCCTGCTGTCGTCGGTGCTCGGGGCCATCATCGGCTCGATCTGGCTGTACTCGCGGGGCCGCGACCGCGCCACCCCGATTCCGTTTGGGCCGTACCTGGCCGTTGCCGGCTGGATCGTGTTCATGTGGGGTGAGCCGCTGATCAACGCCTACCTGAGAATGTCCGGCCTGCGCTGAGGGCAGCGATGAGCCAGTTCGTGATTGGATTGACCGGCGGCGTGGCCGCCGGCAAGACCGAGGTAACCCGGCGCTTCGAGGCGCTGGGCATCACCATCGCCGATGCCGACTTAGCCGCCCGCGCCGTGGTGGCCCCTGGCAGCGATGGCTTGGCTCGGATCGTGGCGCACTTTGGTTCCGGAATCCTGCTGGCCGACGGCCAGCTTGACCGCGCCGCGCTGCGCGAGCGCATCTTCCGCTCCGCGCAGGAACGGCAGGCGCTGGAAGCCATTACCCACCCCGCCATTCGCGAGCTGCTGCGGCAGACCTGCAAGCAGGCTGAGAGCCCCTATGCGATTGCGGCCATTCCGCTGCTGACCGAAGCAGGCGGCCGCCAGCAGTACCCGTGGCTGGACCGAATCCTGGTGGTGGATGCACCCGTGGCGGTGCAGCACGCGCGGCTGATGCAGCGCGATGGCACCACGGCCGATCTGGCCGACCGGATGATTGCGGCGCAGGCCAGCCGCGAGGAGCGCCTGGCGCTGGCGGATGACGTGGTGGTCAATGATGGGCACCCGGATCAATTGCAGACGCATTTGGAGCGGCTGGATCGGGCGTATCGAGCGATGTCCATCCGTAAACCTAAAGGCCCCGAATATTAGACGCCAACGACCTATGGTGGATGATGCGCGAGAACCTCTCAGCGCACGTTCTTATGGCGTACAGAATTCTAGATGGCCTTGACCTATCGGTCCGTTTGAAATAAAAGCTTTCTTGGCGCTGCCACTAACATCAGCGCTGGGTAGTTATCACAAGCACAAGGAAGAATCATGAAAGAACTGACTGCTAAAGAAGTGCAAGCTGTTTCTGGCGGAGCTGAGCGTCTGACAGTGCAACCTGGAACCACTCAGACACGCGGAAAGAATCCGTTCGCTCCGGGCCCGCTGCCGGCAGGCTCCACAATCCCTTACGTCCGCTACGTGCAGATGTAACAGGCGTATTGCGGGCCTTCCAAAAATGGCGGGCCTGCACCTAGCGCTACATAATAGGTTGTCAGGGCGGCGGTAACGCCGAGCGGGAGCACCTGTCCCCTAGAGCGCAGACGCCCGATGCAGTGCATCGGGTGTCCTTGAGTCAGGCTTTTGGCGAAAAGGTCAGCGTGGCGATCACACCGCGCTCCGCACCTGGACGAACATTGACCTGCCAACCATAGAGATCGCACAGGCGGCTGACGATCGAAAGGCCGATGCCGCCGCCCTGCGAGTGGCCGGCATGTGTGCCGCGGTAACCGCGTTGGAACAGCTTGGCGGCGTCTTCTGCACTCAGGCCCGGGCCACTGTCGATCACTTCTACTTGGTTGCCGGTGACCAGCACCCGCACCGAGCCTTCCTGCGAATACTTCACGGCGTTGCCGATCAGGTTGCCCAGTGCCACCGACAGCGCCGATTCCGGGGCATCGATGACCAGTTCGCGGTCGCCTTCCAGCACCAGCTCCAGTGGCTTGCCGCCCAGCTGGGCGCGGTGCGAATCGAGCAGCTGCTCGGCCACGCGGGCCACGTTGCTGCTGCCCTGTCCGCGCTCGTTGCGCGAGAGCAGCAGCAGCGCGCCAATCAGGTCGGTGCACTGCTGTTCGGCACGCTGGATGCGCTGCAGCCGCTGCAGCACCTTGGGGTCCAGGTCCGGCCGGGTCAGCAGCAGTTCGGTGGCACCCCGGATCACGGCCAGCGGGGTGCGCAGCTCGTGGCTGACGTCGGCGTTGAATTCGCGGTCGCGCTGTACCACTTCGGTCAGCCGGGTCGAATAGTCGTCCAGTGCCTGCGCCAGCTGCCCCACTTCGTCGTCGGGGAAGCGGGGCGCCAACGGCGTGGGGTCACTGGTACCGCCCCGGTAGGCACGCAGGCGCGCGGCCAGGTCGGACACCGGCTTCATCACCTTCGAGGCCGACCACCAGCCCAGCACCAGCGACAACGCACTGAACACCAGCACCGAGAAGAACAGCGCGCGGTTCAACTGCTCTGCGCCGCGCAGGCTTTCGGTCATGTCGTAGGCGAGGAAGAACCACGCATCGGGGGACTTTCGGACGGCAAGCTTGTACGAGAACGGCTCGTTGTGCTCGTCCACACCGTTGAGCTGGTAGTTGCCCGTTGCAAACGCCGCCCACTCCGGCTTCTCTTCGCGCACGCGGTCGAACTTGTCGCTGGGATAGACGAATGCGCGGATCTGCTGCACTGGAATGGAGGGAGTGCGCCCCGGGCTCTCGTAGAACCGGTGCGCGAATTCATCGATGTTGCGGTTCATCACGTCTTCGACGAGCTGGTTCTCCACGCGGGCCCGTGCCCAGTTCGTGGCAAACGCAAACAACGTGGTCAGGCAGAAGCCCAACAGCACGAAAGACACGATGATGCGGCTGCGCAGCCGGCGCCGGTAAGGGCCCCGGCGGCGCTCCCCCCTGCCCGTCACCGGATCAGGCTTCCGGGGCGGCGATGCGGTATCCGATGCCATGGCGGGTCTGGATCAACGGCACCTCGAACGGCTTGTCCACCACGGCGCGCAGGCCGTGGATGTGCACGCGCAGCGAATCCGAATCGGGCAGCTCTTCGCCCCACACGCGGGTTTCCAGCTCCTGGCGGGTCACCACGGCCGGGGCCGCTTCCATGAGCGCCTGCAGGATCTTCAGTGCGGTGGGGTTGAGCTGCAGCAACTTGCCCTGGCGGCGAACCTCGAGGGTATCGAGGTTGTATTCCAGGTCGCCGGTTTCCAGTACCCGCGTCTGCACGCCCTTGCCGCGGCGCGACAGGGCGTTCAGACGCACTTCGACTTCCTGCAGCGCGAACGGCTTGATCAGGTAGTCGTCGGCACCGGAATCGAACCCGGCCAGCTTGTTGTCCAGCGAATCCCGTGCGGTCAGCATGAGCACCGGGGTCTGCTTGCGCGCTTCATTGCGAAGCTTGCGGCAGACCTCGATCCCATCCATGCCCGGCAGATTGAGATCCAGCACGATCGCGTCGAACTCGTGCACGACCGCCAGGTGCAGGCCGGTCACGCCGTCGGCGGCGAAGTCCACGGTGTGGCCGCGGTCTTCGAGGTAGTCGCCCAGGTTGGCGGCGATGTCGCTGTTGTCTTCAATTACAAGAATTCGCATGTGACCTCTAGTTGGTAAGTTTGCCGCCGCCGCGCTGTACTGAATTCAGTTCGCGCTGGGCAGTGGCCTTGTCGCGCTCGCGCTGGGCAACGGTCCTGCACTGCGTGGTCGCCCGGTGGGAGCCGGTGGACTTTTCGCGGGTGCAGATCTGGCGGCTATCTTCGCGCGCCTTCGTCAAAACCGTGTTCACAACTTGTTGGTCGTTGTACAGCTCGAGCTTGGCTGATTCGGTAATGCCTGCCTGCTCAGGGTATTGGTCAAGCACGCCGCGTATGCGGCCCAACGCCTGGCGGACCTTGCTGCGGTCTTCGCCGGTGAGCTCGGAATAGATCTCGTTGTTGGTATTCAAGTCCTTTTCGATCAGGTCAACCTGCTCTGCCAGCGGCTTGTTGCGCGCAAAGACCTCATCTTTGGGGGCTGCCTGCGCCGTACCCAGCGCCAGCAGGAGGGCCGCGGTCCCGGCGGCCAGAATCACTCGCTTCATTGCAACCAATCCTTAGTCAACTGAACGGAAAGCCGAATGTATCCCCCTCGCCTTGACCTCAGCAAGTGAGCGATGGCACGGGAAGAAAAAGGCCCAGACGGATCCCGCCTGGGCCTGAAGTCATTCCCGATTACCGTTATCTGCTGAGGAGGGCAGAGCTGCGGTTCGTTGAAGCCTACGCCGGGGGCGATTAAACCGGTGTTAAAACCGCCCCGTCGACCTCAAAAAATATTCATGCCTTTGATTTTGCTGGCTTTTTCGCAGCAGCCACTTGGGAGGCCACGTGTTCGATGATGCGCCCGGCCAGGTCGTCCTGGCTGATCCCCTCGATCCCTTCCAGGCCGGGGGTGGAGTTGACCTCCAGCACCAGCGGGCCACGGCTGGAGCGGATCAGGTCCACCCCGGCCACCCCCAGCCCCAGCGCACGGGCAGAGCGCACCGCCACCTGCTGCTCGGCCCGGGTGGCCTTGGCCGCGCGGGCGCTTCCGCCGGCATGCAGGTTGGAGCGGAAGTCCCCTTCCGGGGCCTGGCGCTGCATGGCGGCGACCACGTGGTCGCCCACCACCAGGCAGCGCAGGTCGGCGCCCTGGGCCTCGCCGATGAACTCCTGCATCAGGAAATTGGCGTACAGCCCGCGCAGGGCCTCGACGATGCCGCGTGAGGCGCTGGCCTTCTCGGTCAGGATCACCCCGCGCCCCTGGGTGCCTTCGTTGAGCTTCACCACGTGCGGCGGCGGGCCCAGCATGGAGAGCAGGTCCACGGTGTCATCGGGGTTGTCGCCAAACACCGTGACCGGCATGTCGATGCCCTTGGACGCCAGGATCTGGTGCGCGCGCAGCTTGTCGCGGGCGCGCAGGATGGCATCGGAGGGGTTGGGGGTAACCGCCCCCATCATCTCGAACTGGCGCAGCACGGCGGTGCCGTAGCGGGTCACCGAGGCGCCGATGCGCGGAATCACCGCATCCACCCCGGTGATGGGCCGGCCCTTGTAATGCATGGTGAAACCGTCGGCGGCGATGCGCATGTAACAGCGCAGCGGGTCGAGCACGCGCACGGTATGCCCGCGCGAACGCGCCGCGTCCACCAGCCGCCGCGTGGAGTACAGCTTGCTGTTGCGGGAAAGAATGGCCAGTTTCATGGCGGCGACAGGAGGGGGAAAGCGCGAAGCATAGCGCGTAGCCTGTACCGCGTGGATGACGGGAATGAGGGGGCGTCCAGCCGGTTACCGTTGCCCGTTTGGGATGACAAACGCCTGCAGTTCCACCATCTTCCGGTCGCGGAACCGCCAGACGTCGCTGTAGGCGAGTTCGGTAGGCTGGCCGTCGTCACCTTCGCCGATGATCGTGCCCAGCGCGACGACCGTGTCGTCCTCGGCAACGAGGCGGTCGACCGTGAAGCGCGGCGGCTTGGCGTAGGCGCTCTTCATCCACTGGCGCACCGCCTCCTTGCCCTCGAGCGTGCCCTCGCCCACTGTCGTCCAGCGGATGTCGTCCGTGCAGTGGGAAAGAAACCCTTCGTTGTCGCCCGCGATGACGGCCTCGTTGGCCTGCAGGAGAACAGACTTGTTGGAACCATGCATACGAGTACTCCACGAGTGGCGCAAAGCGCCGACGGAGCATGGTCCCAGCGATCAGGTTAACAAGGCGCAAGGGGAATGAGAGCGAAGCGTAAGCAAGCGCGCTCTTCGATCGGGGTCATGCGTTCGCCGCGCCGATCAACGTTACCGGCAGTCGATTGGAATCCGACCCTACCGGTATCACGCGTGCGACAACGCGCAGCAGCGATACGCCGCAGTCGCAGCGATCAGGTCAACAAAGCACAAGAGGAAAGAGATCAAAGTAGCAGGCCCCTTGAGTCAAGGGGTCGCGCCGACAGGCGCGGGGATCTGGTGGCATGCCGCCACGCTCCATGGTTTGCCGGGCAAACCGTGGAGCGGGTGAAGGGAATCGAACCCTCGTCAGTAGCTTGGGAAGCTACAGCTCTACCATTGAGCTACACCCGCTTGGTGCCGGCAAGTTTATGCGCCGGGGCGGTAAAAAGGCAACGGGCGGCATGAGCCGCCCGTTGCTTTCGGCACGACCAACGGTCGTGCCCTACCCGCTTTTCAGCTTAGAAGCTGCCGCTTACGGTTGCGAACAGGCTGATGTCGCGCGCCCGCTTCTGTGCCGCGGTGGTGCTCATGCCGACATTGCTGTTCAGGCCGAACAGGCTCATGCGCGCACCCAGCACAGCGGTGGCGTAGTTCTTGTCGAACTCCAGGCCCGGCACCTTGTACATGCCCACGTCCGGCATGGTCTGCAGCCAGGCGCTGGCCTGCTTGCCGTCTTCGAACTCGTGGTCGTAAGTGAGCTGCGCGTACGGCTTGATGCTGCCGCCGTCGAAGCGGGCCTGCCAGCCGATGCGGCCCACGGTGGAGTCGGCATCCTGGTTGGCGTAGCCCAGCGCGGTGGCGCTCAGGTTCGATTCCTCGTAGCCATCCAGCTTGACCTGCTGCCAGATCACCGCAGCCACCGGGCCGTGGCGGAAGCCGCCTTCGGTGCCGAACTCGTAACCGGCGTTCAGGGCGGCGGTGAGGTTGCTGCCTTCCGGGGAACCGGTGTGGGTGCGCTCGGCCGGGCCCAGCTGCACGCGGCGGGTCACGTCGTAGTCCAGCCAGCTGTAGCTGACCTGGCCGGTCACCCAGGTGTTCTCGCCATACCAGCCGGCGAACAGCCCCAGGGTGGTGTCGGACTGGGTGAAGTCGCCCTTGCTGTTGCCGAAGTCGGCATCCATGCGGCCGTAGCCGGCGAAGCCGCCGACGACCATGCCGTCATGGGCCCAGTCGATGCCGAACAGGCCGGCCGGGGCCAGGCCGTCGTACAGGTCGGCGTGGTCATAGCGCTGCATGTCGCCACGCAGGCCGCCCCACCAGCTCAGGCCATCGGCCGGACGGCCGTCGAGGTGCCCGCTGACCTGGTCGGCGCGTGCACGGCCCACGGTCTGCGCGGTGTGGGTCAGGATCTGCTGGTTGCGCGGGGCTTCCAGGATCGACAGGGTGTACTCACCCAGCATCTGGTGGGTGGCGGTGGTCGGGTGCACGCCATCGGCGAACACGTAGTTGTTGGCCGCGTTCGGGTTGACGTAGGCGGTCGGGTTGCAGGTCAGCGACGAGGCCGTGGTGCAGGCCGGGCTGGTGACGTTGACGAAGCCGTAGGTGCCCGGGCTGGCGACGATTTCCTGCAGGATGTGGAAGGTATCCACCGGGATGACCTGCAGGCCGGCGGCCTTCAGGCCACCGAACAGCGCGTCGTTGTAGGCCTTGGCCAGCGCGGTGCCCTGCGCCATGCCCACCGCGCCACCGGCGCGTGCGGCCGGGGTCAGGCCGATGTCGGGCAGGGTCGGCACGACGATGTACTGCGCGCCGGCCGCCTTCAGGGTGCCCACGATGCCGACCTGGTCGGTCACGGCCGCGCCGAGGGTGGCCTGCAGCGGTGCGCCGGCCTGGATGGCGAACAGGTCATTGGCGCCGCCCCACACGGTGTACAGGGCATTGGCGTCGGCCTTGCCGCCGTTGGCGGCCAGGTACTGCGCGGTCTGGGTCTTCAGCGAGTAGACCGGAATGGCCGGGGTGCCCGGGGCCAGGGTCTGGGTGCTGTCCACGCCGACGCGGGCGCCGCCGATGGCGTAGTTGTCACCGCCCTGGCCGTTGCCGTGGGCAGTGGCGTTGGTGCCGTAGTAGTCGGCCACGTACTGCGCCCACACCCAACCCGGGTTGGTGGTGAACTGGCCGGTGACCGGCTGCACGGAGGCCGGCAGCAGCGGGCGGAAGTAGCCCTGGTCGGTCAGGCTGTCGCCGATGAAGATGGTCTTCGAATAGGGCGACTGCGCCATGGCCGGCACAGCGGCCAGGGCGATGGCCACGGCCATCAGGGAACGCAGGGGACGCTTGCTGAGCAGCATGGAAAAAACTCCTTTTTGGGTGATGACGGCCGACGTACGCCGGCGCACGGTGCCATGGTTCCACTGCACCCCGGCGACATCACGCTGCGCTGCGGCATGGCCGGGGCCAGGGGCACGCAGACACCAACGGGGAGAGGCCGGGACGGGCATCGGTGGGGGCGCAAGGGTACGCAGAACCGACGACTTTGGGGGACAATCCCGTCATGAACTTCGTCAACTTCACGCTCAACGGCGACTCCCGCCAGCTTCCGCAAGATTTCACCGTCCTGGACCTGCTGCAGGCCGAACACCTGACCGAGCGCCGGGTGGCGGTGGAGGTCAATGGTGAGATCGTGACCCGCAGCCTGCACGCAACCCATGCGCTGCGCGAAGGCGACCTCGTCGAGATCGTGCACGCGCTGGGCGGCGGCTGACGGTGCGACCGCCCGGGCCGGCCAACGGCCGGCGCGACCGGTGCATGCACGATCCGGACAGGAATGGCCTGGTTGGGCGATAATTCCTCG